>CAMBEF010000137.1 GCA_945865495.1 uncultured Bacteroides sp.
CACATTCCGGTTCCTTCCCCACATATTCTGCCACTTTTGCCTTAAGTGCAAGCACAACCGGACGCGGATACAGATGTCCGCGTTTTATCTCATCATGCATTGCTTCCATCGCCTTTGGACTCGGGCCAAGCTGCATCTCGTTCGAGTTAAGTTTTACAATCTCTTTTGCCTTTGGCCCCATCCACAGATGTGCAATTCCTCCGGCTATATACGGATTGTAATCTTTTAATGTGTCATTCATTAAATCTCTTACTTTCATAGCATTCTCCATTTCCGCCAATTTATCAGGGCATATTTAATTTATGTTTTTCCGTATTAATCTGTAATATATAAGAAGTGCCGCAATCGTTATTATCCACGTTACCGGGTATGAGAAGAACAGACAGTATAATGTTCTTCTCAGTCTGAACACTCCGAATATCCATATGAGTCTTATGCTGCACACGCAGACAAGACATATAATCATAGGGACTGCCGCATAGCCCAATCCTCTTAAAAATCCATTGATTACATCCATAATTCCGCATATAAAGTCAAACAGGCATATTACATTTATCTTTACAAGACCATATGTCACGGCTTGTGCACTTGTGCAGTATATTCCGAGGAGCCGTCTTCCTCCCACACATACACCAACTCCCATTATCAGGGCTATTACCGTCACATCTATACATGAATATATAAGTATCTTATTTATTCTGTCATATTTCTTCGCACCAAGATTCTGACTTACAAAATTCATGCCGGCTGTCGATATTCCAAGCATCGCTGCATCTATAAAAGCATCAATGCTCCCGGCCGCCGAACATCCTGCTACCGCCAGTGCTCCAAATGAATTGACCGATGACTGTATTAACACATTTGTAAATGAAAACAGTGAATTCTGTATTCCTGTCGGAAGTCCTACCGAAAGAATCTTTGTCATTACTTTTGCATTAGGCCTTATATCCTTTAATCTCAGGATATAATTATCATTTTTTTCAAACAGCGCGTGCAGGATAAATGCTGCCGATATATACTCTGACAGCACCGTTGCCAGTCCGGCTCCCGCCACATCCATATTAAATATTGTTATAAATATCAGATTGAACATTATATTGCAGACACCTGATATCATAAGATAATAGAGCGGTCTTTTCGTATCTCCCAGCCCGCGCATTATTGCACTGCCGAAGTTATATACCATAATTGCCGGCATTGCGCAGAAATATATCCGCAGATATAATGCAGTAAGACTTATAAGTTCTTCCGGAGTATTCATAAGGCGCAGAATCGGCTCTGTAACCGTTGTTCCTATTATTACAAGCATGATTCCGCTTAATGCTGCAAGAAGCATCGTGTTATCCACTGTCTCCTGAAGGGATTTTCTGTCTTTTGCACCATAATATCTGGCAATCATTATATTGCTTCCTATTGACAGACCTATGAACATATTAGTCAGAAGATTTATCAGAGATGTAGTTGAACCTATCGCTGCAAGGGAATTATCTCCACAGAACTGCCCAACAACTATTGTATTTATAGTATTGAACAAAAGCTGCAGCATATTGGTGAACATAACCGGCACAGCAAACATAATAAGGTTCTTAAACAGCGGCCCTTCAAGCATATCAGTCTTTGTACCAGACATATTCCACCTCTTTCTAAACGTGCACGCCTTTTACAGACTTTTTGTAAATGCTATAACGTACCATTGATTCTATATATCCGATTGCACATGCAAGCCCGTCATATATTACTGAGCCTGTGTCAGATTCTATTGCCGCGTCATAGAGGGAATAATTGGCGCAGCCGAGGATGACATGTCCTATTCCGTTACCCTGTGCATCCTTTACGGCCTTCTCCAGTGATTCTCTTGCGGGCGTATCAGGGATGATAACCTCAGCCAGTTCATCACTGCAGTAATATTTTCTTGCCAGTGCCTTCTTTCTTGCCGCAGATTTTGAATTGGTAGATACAAATGCAAAGTTATCTGATGCAACTGCTGCGAACCTCATTGCCGCCTCAGCTATTCCTATTACAGGCTTATCCGTTATCTCCTTTATAACTTCCGTATTCGGATCGGAATAACATGCAATTATAAAGCCGTCATAGTCATTCTCTGACTTTTTCACAAGTTCTATCATCTCTGCGGCTGTGCAGGCGCAGTCTTCATAACTGCTTATAAGTTCAGGCGTTGTCGTAAGCTGCGTACAGTCAGCTTCAACATCAGGAGCACAAAGTCTGCTTGATTTTTCCCTTAACATATCTGTTGTCTTTACATCACTGTTAGGATTTATAATAAGTATTTTCATACGCCCTCCTCACAGAGATGGCATTTTACAAAATGTCCGTCTACATCATAATTTTCAGGAACCGTGTCACATTTTGAAGTTCTGTATGGACATCTTGTCTTGAACACACAGCCCGTCGGAGGGTCAACAGGGCTTGGAATCTCGCCGTTAAGTATTATGCGCTCCTGACGGTCTTTCTGATTAACGCGCGGTATTGCTGACAGCAGCGCTTTTGTATACGGATGCATCGGATGTTCAAATATCTGCTCTCTGGTTCCCATCTCGACTATATGTCCGAGATACATTACCATTATTCTTGAACAGATATGTTCAACAACCGACAGGTCATGGCTTATAAAAAGATATGTAAGATTCATGCTCTGCTGAAGCTCCTCGAGCAGATTAAGTACCTGTGAACGTATTGATACATCAAGCGCAGATACAGGTTCATCCAGAATTACAAATGACGGCTTTGTTATAAGCGCTCTTGCTATGACAATACGCTGCCTCTGTCCTCCGGAGAATTCAAAAGGATACCTGTTAAGATGTTCCTTTTTCAGGCCGACCTTTTCAATCATATCCTCCACCATCTTTTTCCGTTCTTCCTTTGTACCAATCTTATTTATTATGAGCGGCTCCTCAAGTATCTGATATATCTTCATCTTCGGATGAAGTGAGGCAAACGGATCCTGGAATACTACCTGCATATCCTTTCTTAACTTTCTCAGGCTGCTGCTTGATATGTTAAGAATATCTTCATTTTTATAAAAAAGCGCCCCTTCTGTAGGTTCGATAAGTCTTGTTATTGTTCTTATCAGCGTTGATTTGCCACATCCCGACTCACCTACAAGTCCGAGTGTTTCACCTTTATATACCGCAAAATTAACGTCATCAACAGCCTTTACATACTTTTTCTCACTGCCCGGCTTATTGCTTCCCTTCACCGGAAAATATTTTTTTATATACATAGCATTCAGAAGAATGTTATCCTCATCGTAACTTACCATAATTACCTCTCATTTCCGCGCTGATTATGGGTTTTCACACACGCCAGCAGCATACTTTCCTTCCATTATCAAGTGTCTTCATGACCGGTGCCTGTGTTCTGCATTTTTCTGTTGCATATTTGCATCTTGGATGAAACGGGCAGCCGGACGGGTAATTACCGGTACTTGGAACATTGCCCGGTATCATGCTTAATTTTTCATGTTTTCCGATGTCCGGAAGCGACTCAAGAAGTCCTTCGGTATAAGGATGAAGCGGGTTGGAGAATAATTCTTCAACATTGCCTTCCTCGACAACATGTCCACAGTACAGGATTACAGCTCTCTTACATACTTCAGCAACCACACCGAGATCATGTGTGATGAACATTACCGATGTATCCAGCTTTTTCTGAAGGTCTCTTATAAGTTCAAGTATCTGCGCCTGAATTGTTACATCGAGTGCTGTTGTAGGCTCATCAGCTATAAGAAGCTTCGGGTCACTCGAAAGTGCCATTGCAATCATTACTCTCTGTCTCATTCCGCCTGAAAGCTCATGTGGGTAACATTTGATACGCTTCTCGGGTTCAGCTATTTTTACAAGTTTAAGTGCATCAAGCGCCTTTGCATATGCATCTTTTTTTGATATTCTGCTGTGCGCCATAAACACTTCACTTAGCTGCTCACCTATGGTAAGTACCGGATTCAGCGATGTCATTGGCTCCTGGAATATCATTGATATCTCATTGCCGCGTATATTCAGCATTTCTTTCTTAGTTGCATTAAGTATATTTTTGCCGTTGAACATTATGCTTCCTTCAGTCTTTGTCTCCCCATTGATAAGATGCATAATACTTAACGCCGTCATACTCTTTCCGCATCCGCTCTCGCCGACTACTCCGAGAACTTCGCCTTTATCAATATAAAAATCCATTCCTTTAAGGATATTTATGTATTTTTTCCCCTTCTTTATACTAAGACTGTAGTTATTGACATCCAGTACATGACCGCCTGAATGTTCATTTTCATTATTATTCTGCATATTCATCACCTCTCGCTCTAATTCTCATACTCATATTACTTATTAAGCTTAGGATCAAGCAGGTCTCTTAAGCCGTCACCAAGCGTATTAATTCCATATACCACTGCAACTACAACAGCTCCGGGTATGAGGAGAAAATACGGTGATGTTCTTATATATTTCTTTGCTTCACTTAATATAATTCCCCAGCAAGGTGTCTCAGGTGAAAGTCCGAGTCCGAGGAATGTAAGGCTTGCCTCTTCAAGTATTGTAAATGCCATTGTCATTGTAAGCCTGACTATAAGCGGTGATATGCATTCAGGGAATATATATCTCCACATTATTCTTGCATCAGAAGCACCCATTGACCTGGCTGCTTCAACATAATCAAGATTCTTGACACTTATAACTGTAGCTCTTACCGTTCTTACAATTCTTGGTATATTAGAGATTGTAAGGGCAAGTATCATATTGAACATACCGTTGCCAAGCACTGCCACGATTGCCATTGCAAGCAGAAGTGACGGTAATGCCATCAGTCCATCCATGATACACATTATTATGCTTTCAGCTCTCTTGTAGTAACCGGCAAACATTCCGATAACACATCCTATAACTCCACTGAAGGCAGCTACGCTTATGGAGATTATAAGAGAAACTCTTGCGCCATATACCACCCTTGAGAATATATCTCTTCCATATGCATCTGTTCCAAACCAGTGAGCTGCACTTGGTGTCTGAAGCATCCGGTTTACATCTATTTCTGTCGGGGCATACTTTGTAATTAATGGTGCAAATACTGCGCATACGACTATCAGCACAAATATTCCTCCACCGATTAATATACTTTTATTCCCCAGTATTTTCTTTATCTCCATTGACATCCTACCTCCGTTCAGTAAATCTGTGCCATATGTCAGCTGACATCAACACGCGGGTCAAATATTTTATATAAAATATCAACCGTAAGGTTAATAATTACATACACAAGTGCTATTATGAGGATGTATCCCTGTATCAGAGGATAATCTCTTCTAAGCAGTGCATAATAAGCAACCTGGCCTATTCCTGCTATGTTGAACACAGTTTCAATTACTACAGCACCTGCTGCCAGTACCGCAATGCTGAAGCCAAGCTGTGTAAGTATCGGGCTCATTGCATTCTTCAAAGCATGCTTTATGATAATTCTGTATTCTTTTAAGCCCTTGGCTCTTGCTGTCCTTATATAATCCTCTCCCATTACTTCAAGCATTGCAGAACGTGTTACTCTTGCAATACTTGCGGAACGCTCAAGTCCGAGCGTAAGTGACGGAAGTGTCAGATAATAGAATACTGATTTAAAGAATCCGACTTCTCCTATAGTCTTATATCCTACTGACGGAAAGATTTTTAAGTTAATCGCAAATATAAGTATTAGAACAAGGCCAAGCAGAAACTGCGGCACCGACATACCAACCATCGTTATGCCCATGCATACCCTGTCAAGCCATCCGTCTCTCTTTATTGCTGCTATAATTCCCACCGGAATTCCTATAATCATCGCTACTATAATTGAATATATAACCATTACAATAGTAGGTTCTGCCTTATCCTTAAGGACTTCTATAACAGGCATATTATAAAAAATCGAATCTCCAAGATCACCATGCAGAGCTTCTACAGCCCATTTTTCAAACTGGATATATATAGGCTGGTCATATCCCATCTTAGTTGTA
>CAMBEF010000138.1 GCA_945865495.1 uncultured Bacteroides sp.
CAATACCGCTTTCAAGACTGTTATCCATTGATATCTCTTTTTCTGCGACTTCAATCTGTTCAAAGGCAACCGCAACATGTTCATAAAGCCTTGTACCTTCAGGTGTAAGTGTTACACCGCGGTTTGTGCGGACGAAAAGCTTGCATCCCAGTTCATTTTCGAGATTATTCATACAGCGCGTTATGTTGGGCTGGTTGTTCTCAAGAATCTCAGCAGCCTTCGAAAAGCTCTTATATTGTGCAACGTAATAGAAAATTCTGTAGTAATCGTAATTAGCCATGCTATCCTCCATATATAAAAAATATATAATCAACATATCAAATATACATTTTACATCTAACTGCGTAAAAAGTATAATACAGTCGGTTTGAAAAATCAATAATCAAAAATATATTGGCGGTGACTGGCTGCACTGAAAGGAGAATTTATGATTACGGCTGTTACGGGAATTAACTGGGGAGACGAAGGCAAAGGAAGAATAGTTGATCTGTTAAGTGAGAAGGCTGACTATGTTGTCAGGTATCAGGGCGGTAACAATGCAGGGCACACAGTTGTGACACCTGAAGGAAAGTATGTGCTGAATCTTATTCCATCAGGAATACTGCATCCGGAAGCAGTATGTGTGTTAGGCGGAGGAATGGTAGTTGACCTTGATCATCTCAGACATGAGATGTCAATGCTGCAATATATGAAAGTTAAAATAGATTCGGACAATCTCAGGATTTCGGATAAGGCAACAATATGCATGCCTTTCCATGTGCGTCAGGATGTACTTGAGGAAGAAAGGCTTCTTGAAAAAGGCGCAGCATTTGGCTCCACAAGAAGAGGAATAGCATATGCATATGGCGATAAGTATATGAAAAAGACACTTAGAATGGGCGATCTTCTGAATCTGAATTCGATTGCAATAAAGAGAAGACTTCAGGTTATACTTGAGAGTAAAAACCTCATCATGGAAAATGTCTATGGACAGAATCCGCTTTCATTTGAAGAATTATATAACTGGTGCGAAAGTCAGGCTGAATATTTCCGTAATTATATCTGCGATACCGGAAGGCTGCTTAACAATGCTGCCGAGGCAGGAAAAAATATTCTTTTTGAAGCACAGCTTGGCGCTTTAAGGGATATTGATTATGGTATATATCCTTATACATCAAGTTCAAATACCATAGCAGCATATGCGCCTATAGGTGCAGGAATTCCACAGAGAACGCCTGACCGTGTTGTAGGTGTAATGAAAGCATATTCAACATGTGTAGGAGAGGGACCATTTGCTGCTGAAGATGCAATGCCTGAAGAGTGGAATAATAAGCTCCGTAATGCCGGAGGTGAATTCGGGGCAGCAACAGGAAGACCAAGAAGGGTAGGACCTTTTGATGCGGTAGCAAGCAGGTATGGAATAGAATGTCAGGGGGCAGATGATATAGCCCTCACAAAGCTTGATGTACTGAGTGAGTTTGATACAATACCGGTAGTTACGGCCTATGAGCTTGACGGACATACGATTGACACATTCCCTGCTGACAGCAGTCTCGAGAGAGTAAAGCCTGTTGTTGAGGAGTATCCGGGATGGCACTGTGATATATCAGGCTGCACAAGCTGGGAGGAGCTTCCTAAAGAGGCAAGAGAATACGTGCTGGCAATTGAAAAACTTGTTAATCACAGAATTTATCTTGTGTCAACGGGAGCAGAACGCAGCGAATATATAACAATATCTTAATTGTACGGATTACATCGGTTAAATTATACAGATTGCATGAATTATACAGACTACATGAATGGAGAATGAAAATGAAACTCAGACATCTGATAGGACCACAGGACATTACACTTGAAGAAACTAATAGAATACTTGAACTTGCGCGCAGAATATCTGCCAATATGGACAGCTATTCAGAAGTTGCAAAAAGAAAAAAAGTAGCAACATTGTTCTATGAACCAAGCACAAGAACAAGGCTGTCATTTGAGACTGCAATGCTTAATCTTGGCGGAAGCGTGATCGGGTTCCCTTCTGCCAATGTATCAAGTGCCAATAAAGGTGAGACTGTAGAGGATACAATAAGAGTTATAAGCTGTTATGCTGATATAGCTGTCATGCGTCATCCAAAGGAAGGCGCACCCCTGCTTGCTTCACTCTATTCTAAAATACCTGTAATAAATGCAGGAGACGGCGGTCATAATCATCCGTCACAGACAATGATAGATCTTATGACTATTAAGAGCAGAATGGGAAGACTCGACCACCTTAAAATTGGAATGTGTGGAGATCTAAAGTTTGGAAGAACCGTTCATTCACTTGTTCAGAGCCTGTCAAGATATGAGGGTAATGAGTTTGTGTTCATATCGCCGGAAGAACTTAGAATGCCGGAATACATGCTTGATGAGCTCCCAATAGATTCAGATGCAAAGTGGCGTGAAGAGAGAAGCCTTGAAAAGGCACTTCCTGAGCTTGATATACTCTATATGACAAGAGTGCAGCAGGAAAGATTCTTTAACGAGGAAGATTATCTGAGACTGCGAGACAGCTATATACTTAATGCAGAAAAAATGCAGCTGGCAAAGAGCAACATGGCAGTCCTGCACCCGCTTCCACGAATCAACGAGATCTCAAGGGATGTAGACCTCGACAGCAGAGCAGCGTACTTTGAGCAGGTGCAGAACGGCGTCTATGTAAGAATGGCATTGCTGATGTCTTTCATGGGGCTTGAAGACCCGCTTACTGGTGAATGCATACTTGATTAAGTATGCGCATTACTTAACCGGACTTTAACTGTCCTGCTGGGTAAGCAGCTTACGCAGACGTTCATTTTCAGCTTTAAGAGCGGCAATCTGGTCAGCATCCTGCTGATGCTGTTGCCGCTGCTGCTGACAATCTTTATCGTACCGTTCGCGGAATTCCTTCTCATACCTCTCCCGGTATTCTTTTTCTAATTTCTCTTTCAGATGTTTTCGTAAATCTCATATTCAGGCAATAATAAGGTTTTGGTCATTCTGACTGCCTCATCCGGCAGCTCAGGATTATGATATGTAACACGTATAAATGCTTTGCCTATTAATTTATATATAATATCGCATTGCGTGGCTTGCGTCAATGTAAAGATTTTTAAAATAATAAATTAGAATAGTAAATTGGATAATAAACAGAATATTTACAATAATATAAAGATATAGACCTAATTAGGCACATGAACATTACCTTACAATTTATCTATAAGAATACATAGCGTACTGCATAAGACAATAGCTGTCTAAGACAATAGTTGTCTAAGACAATAGCTGTCAGGGCATGATGCAAAGTATTCAATGGCAGGTTGGAGACGTGTGGTAATGGGTAGTTATGATGAGATGCTGGTGAGGCTGGAAAAATACAGAAAATCTATCCCCATGAAGCAGAAGCAGATGGGGCAGGCTATCGGTGTCAGTCAGGAACAATATTCATACCTTGAGAATGGTAATACAAAGCTTACGGATAAGAATCTGAAGGCACTTGCAGATACCGGCGCAGACATTGATTATATTATCACGGGTGAGCATTTTCAATATAGTGCTGATGAGCTTGAGGACGAGATTAACAGAGCCGGTAAGGAACGTGATTTTGCCTTGAAAATGGTTGCTAATGTTATGAGCGAAAAGATTGAGCGCGGTGAACTGCAGAATGTCAGCCGGTCAGAGGCGAAACTTATAGAGGCAATGGCTGATTCGTGGGATGATTTCTCGATGGTCAATTTTGTCAGGGAGGAAGAGCAGTGTTCCCAGATAGAGATGGCTCAGCGTCTTGGAGTAGGAATAAAGAAATATCGTGAGCTTGAGAAGGAAACGCTATATCCGGATGCAGAACTGCTGCTTAGCTTATATAATATGTCAGGCTATCAGCCTGCATTGTTCATGAACCTTTGCGACAGAAGAATGCTTGCTGTCAAAATGTTGTGGTCTGCATTTGAAGCTGGAGATAAATCACAATTGCTTGATTTTGTAAGAAATTTGAGGAATATTATGCAGGGGAATACAGATGAGCAGAAGAATAATGATTATAGAGGATAACGAAACAACAAGAGAAATTCTGGCATCAGCAGTAGAAGATGTGTGCCCTGACGCAGACATAAGAAAATTTGCAGATACAAAAGGAGCGGTTGAGACAGCGATAAACAGCAGGATAGATTTATTCCTTGTTGATATAATAACTAACACTAATGTGCCCGGGGATACCTCGGGCATTCGTTTCGTTGAGGCAATCCGCCGTATAAATGAATATGAATTCACACCGGTCATATTTATAACTTCATTAGAAGATCCGGCAATGTATGCATATGCACAGCTGCATAGTTTCAGCTACATAGAAAAGCCTTTTGACATTGACTGTGTTAAGAATACAATAGCCAAAGCACTCCGTATGCCGCAGGCACATATTAACGACAGACAGATGTTTTTCAGAAGCGATGGCATCTTATTCCCTGTAAAATGTTCAGAAATTATTTACATAGAAAATATAGATCATAAAGCACATTTTCACAAAGTCACAGGAGAAGAACTCATAATCCCCAAAAAGACATGCAGGCAGATACTGGAGGAGGCAGACAACGATGCGCTTATCCAATGTAACCGCGGCGTAATCATAAACAGGAACTATATCGAAAACATAGACCTGACTAACAGATGCATCCATATGAGAGGCGTAGATACTGGTATAGTGATTGGCGTTACATTTGTTAAGAAGATAAGTGGGATGATTAAGAATGGTTATTGAAAATATAGCACTTTTAGTAGAAGTATTTGCAGTAATATGGTGTATTCATTTATGTTACGGAGAAAAGATAAAGTGTGACTGGAAAACATTGGCATTAGTTATCATTGATATTGTGATTATGAATCTTATAAATTACGAATATCTTCCTAAATGGATGTCATCTGTAATATATCCAATTATAGCAATTTATTGCGGCTTCAGATTTGGGTGGAATATTAGAAAAATTATTGTTAACAATGTATTATATTTGATATTGATGAGTATATTACAAATGTTATGTCTTTCTGTTGCATCAATAATATCTATGCTGATTAATACATCAGAAAATGGAATGATACTAATGACGAATATTATTCTTTTGCTGGTAATGGTACTGGTTTCAAGATTTGTTGAAATGAGAAAGATTTCGGATTATTTATGTAAGAAAGAAATTGTACCATATTTGATTTTTATGTTTGGATGTATTGTGGTATTCATATGCATGTATATGTTTAAACGGCTAGGCGGCATGTATTTGGGTGAATATATATTATTGTGCATATGTTTACTGTTACTATGTATTGTTACCATCAGTTGGGAAAAATATAAAATAAAATCCACGGATAGCGAAGCGGAGTTAAATGCGTACATATTATATGAAGAGTCATATAAAAATCTTATTAACGAAATCCGTATCCGACAGCACGAGTTCAATAATCATATAAATGCTATATATAATATGTCGTCAATTTATAGGACCTACGAAGAATTGGTGGAAAATCAGAAGAAATATTGTGAGGAACTTGAAAGTGATAATAGATATGGTCAGCTCCTTAAATTAGGGAACTCTGTAGTTATAGGATTCCTATATGGAAAACTGCTTGAAGCAGAAAGAAAAAATATCGAGGTTATATATGAAGTGAGATGTATGATGCTTGAAACGGGAATACCTATGTACAAATTGGTTGAAATACTTGGAAATCTGATAAATAATGCCATTGATGCACTTGAAAGTCAAGAATATAAAAAGATGAAGATAGTTATAATTGAAGATTCAAGTACTTTGAAATTGATTGTAAGTAATCTGAGCGATTACAAACAGCCGGAAGAAATTGCAAAAATGTTCAAAAGAGGGTATAGCAGTAAGGGAAGTATGCGTGGAATCGGATTGTATTCTTTGAAGAGAATGAGTATACTCTATCAATTTGATTTAATATGCTGTAATGA
>CAMBEF010000139.1 GCA_945865495.1 uncultured Bacteroides sp.
TTCTTGCTCTCACTCTGCTTCTCAGTAAACATTTCAAGAAGCGTCTGCATATTCTCGATATCCGCAATAACGCCGAACTTAACCGGATATGATACAACTATATTGTCCGGTGCTTTCTCATACATCTCGAACGCTTCATCACCGAATGCAAAAATCTCAGTCTTATTGGCTATTGCAATTATATTCTTCTCATTGAGAATCTTATCCTTATCTTTTGAGAACATCTTAAAATTGCTTGTTCCTATATCAATTCCGTATACACCTGCCATCTTAGGGCTCCTTTCAATTTTTGAAATTTATTCATTAAGATTCATGAGTCCGCTTTCTTTCAAACTTACAAATCTATTATCACCAATAATAATATGGTCAATCAGCGATATTCCTAACATCTCGCCGGCAAGCTGCACCCGCCTTGTTATTGCAATGTCATTACTGCTTGGCTCTGCATCACCGCTCGGATGATTATGCAGCATAACGATAAATACCGCACCGGCTCTTAATGCTGCAACAAATATCTCTCTCGGAGATACTATTGATGCATTAACCGTACCTGTTGAGATAACCTCATCCTTAATCAGCCGAAGCTTTGTGTCAAGCATTACAAGTACAAGCCTCTCACATTCCGCATGACGCAGATCTTCCATATAATAATCCGCGATTGATACGGGATTCCTGAAATCAAGCCGCCTGTATGCACAAGATTTGGATATTCTGCGTGACAGTTCAATTACAGCCATAATCTGTAATGCTTTCACACTGCCTATGCCACGAATTGATACAAGGTCTTCATACCCTATCCCTGTAAGCCCCGCAAGGTTCGTACTTCCTGATCCGTTGCATGCCATATCAATAATGCCGGCAGCAAGTTCAATTGAACTTATTCCCGTTGTTCCTGTCTTTATTATAACTGCAAGAAGTTCTGCATCAGACAGTGCACCGGCTCCGTATAATATAAACTTCTCATACGGCCGCATAGATGCCGGAAGATCCTTGGTACGTCTGTTCTTCAGTCCTGTGTTATCAGATACACTATTCATTCCTTATGCTAAAGGAAACAAAATCCGGTTAATTCATTATACAGTTAATATCAACTATACAAAACGGTATATGACTGCAGCAATAATTATTCCGACAATACTTCCGATAGTAATCTTAATCTTGAGACCGAATGTTATAATAAGCACTCCGAGATCAAGTGTTGGTGCCGGGTCAGTAAATCCGAACGTCTGACCATAGCTGAGCCATCCAAGTGCCGGAATTCCGGCCGTAAGCTCGCTGATAAATCCACCGATTACAATACCGGCAAGAAGAAACAAAAATAATGCCCAGTTATTTTTGCCACGTGCTATGTTGCTCATGTCATTATCACCTCATAACATAACTGCCTCACAAAAACAGATGCCGTATCAGCAACACACTGCTTTCATTTGGCGCATCTAACAGTATAGCATATTATGCGTAATGTTGACAAGAAATAATCAGCTTTATAATAAACACATAATACTCAGCTATAGCCGGTTAATCAAGAAGCCCCTTAAGAAGATGAACACGTATGTATCCTTCTTCCGGATTCTTCTCCAGTATACACTGCGGTATTGAAGGAATAAGGACCTCCTTACCGTCATTCATTCCAACCACATATACATCATTGGCTCCTGTCTGCATAATATCCTTAAGCACACCGAGCTCCACACCTTCATCAGTCACGACCTTAAGTCCCACAAGATCGCATATGAAGAACTCTCCATCTTCGAGCTCAACTGCATTTTCTCTTGTAACAAGCAGGTCTTTCTTTACAAACTGCTGTATATCATTTATATTGTCATACCCTTTGAACTTGAGAATAACAAATTGTTTGAAGTACTTAACGCCTTCAATCTCAAGCTTTACAGGCTCTCTTTTCATATCAACAATAACTTCTTCGAGATAATCGAATCTCTTCGGATCATCTGTTGTGGGAAATACCTTTACTTCGCCCCGTATTCCATGTGTCGATGTTATTACGCCTACCCGTAATGTCTGCTCCATGTATCCTCCATAAAATTCGAACCCCGAAAACAATGCTTTCGAGGTTCTTTCATAAATTTAAAGTACATTGCCGTTATACAATCTCGACAATCACTTTCTTGTCATTCTTAGATGCTGCAGCCGTTACAACTGCACGAATGGACTTTGCGATTCGTCCCTGCTTACCGATAACTTTCCCCATATCTGACGGAGCTACCTTAAGCTCAACAATAAGAGCCTTATTCTTCTCTGTCTCAGTTACAACAACTTCATCAGGATTATCAACAAGTGCTTTAGCGATAATTTCAACTAATTCCTTCATACTTCCTCATTTCCGTCTGCGGTTGCAGACTGTACGAGATTAAGAGACACGGTCATTGCACTAAGGTACTCAGATCTTAGTGCGATAACCAATAATCACCCAAAAGTCTCTTGGATTACTTCTCAATTCCGGCAATCTTAAATACTCTTAAGACACCTTCTGTAGGCTGTGCACCTTTAGCAAGCCACTTCTTAGCTGCCTCTGCATCAATGTTAACCTTGCAAGGATCGTAGTTAGGATCGTAAGTACCGATTTCCTCGATGAATCTTCCGTTACGTGGTGATCTTGAATCTGCAACGATGATTCTATAGAATGGAGACTTCTTCTCACCTAATCTCTTTAATCTGATCTTTACCATTGTAATTCACCTCCTGATATTTTGCTAAAAATGTATTATGCTAAAAAGGCAATTTGAATCTGCCCTTTTTACCACCGAATTGTTTCATCATGCCCGGCATCTGCTTCATCATCTTCTTCATCTGCTCAAACTGCTTGACCACTCTGTTGACTTCGCTTATGTCAACTCCCGCACCTCTTGCGATACGGTTCTTTCTTGACGGATTAAGTATGTCCGGCCTGCTGCGCTCCGCATTAGTCATCGAAAGGATGATTGCCTCCGTGCGCTTAAGATTCTTCTCTGCTTCGTCCATGTCTACACCGTCTGTCTTAATCTTGCCGGCAAGTCCCATGCCCGGAAGCATATTCATGATTGACCCGAGTCCGCCCATGTTCTTAATCTGGCCCATGTACTCAAGATAATCATTAAAGTCAAACTCCGCTTTGCGGAGCTTTTTCTCCATCTCAGCCGCCTTGTCTGCATCTATCTGTGCCTCAGCCTTCTCTATAAGCGAAAGCACATCTCCCATGCCAAGTATTCTTGATGCCATTCTGTCAGGATGGAACTGTTCAAGGTCTGAAAGCTTCTCTCCCATACCGGCATAAAGAATAGGCTTGCCTGTCACGGCTTTGATTGAAAGGGCGGCACCGCCTCTGGTGTCACCATCAAGCTTAGTAAGAATAACTCCGTCAATTCCAATCTTCTCATCAAATGAAGACGCTACATTAACGGCATCCTGCCCTGTCATCGAATCGACAACAAGTATTGTCTGGTCAACTCCTACGCTGCTCTTTATATTCTGAAGCTCAGTCATCATGTCTTCATGAAGACGTCCGGCTGTATCCAAAATAACAATGTTATTCCCGTTAGACTTAGCATGTTCAATTCCCGCCTTGGCTATGTCTACAGGATTCTGGTTCGTTCCCATGGCAAAAACAGGAACTCCCTGCTTCTCACCATTAATCTTAAGCTGTTCAACTGCCGCAGGTCTGTATACATCACATGCCACAAGAAGTGGCTTCTTGCCCTGAGCCTTGAACTTGCCTGCCAGCTTGGCTGTAGTAGTCGTCTTACCGGCACCCTGAAGACCTGCCATCATGATAACAGTAATCTCTGAACCGCTCTTAAGAGCAATCTCTGTAGTCTCTGAACCCATGAGCTTAATCATCTCTTCATTGACTATCTTGATTACCATCTGTCCGGGTGTAAGGCTCTCCATTACATCCTGACCGATTGCACGTTCCTCAACCGACTTAACAAACTGTTTGACAACCTTGAAGTTAACATCCGCCTCAAGAAGTGCCATCTTGACTTCCTTGAGTGCAGCCTTAACATCGCTTTCGCTTAAGCGGCCCTTGCCACGGAGGTTTTTGAAAATGTTCTGTAATTTGTCTGACAAACTGTCAAAAGCCATCTAAAGCCTCCTAAAAAATCTTCAACATGTCATTGGAAATCTCATCAATTCTTCTAACACACTCGGAGTCACCCGTGTCGAAGAACTTCTTGGTAAGATCATTAATCTCTCCCACCATCTTCTTTGCATCCATAAACTTCTCCACGAGATGAAGCTTATCTTCATAACCTGTAAGAATCGCATTGCAACGCTTAATCAGGTCATGCACCCCCTGTCTTGAGATGTCATACTCCTCAGCGACCTCACTCAGTGAATAATCGTTAAAGACAACATCCGAATATACAGCCTTCTGATGCTCTGTCAGAAGCTCTCCATAGAAATCATATAACAATGTCTGCTCAAGAATCTTTTCCATAACAAATGATATAATACAATAGTGTCAGTAAGCTGTCAAGTATTTTTTCTTGACAGCTGCATTTTTTATTCCGAGCGGAGTGCATCTATAGGATTAAGCTCACTTGCTTTTCTTGCAGGCACCCATCCGAATATTATTCCGATTGCGGCAGAGAAGCCTACACCAAGTATGATTGCTCCGGGCTGGATTACAAAGTCAATCTTTATCAGGACTGCTGCCACATATGATATCAGCAGTCCAAGCCCTACACCTATTATTCCTCCGATCATGGAAAGGAATATTGATTCAATCAAAAACTGCATCTGTATTCTCTTAGGCTCAGCCCCCAGTGCCTTGCGCAGGCCTATCTCCTTGGTACGCTCAGTAACAGATACAAGCATCATATTCATGATACCGATCCCGCCAACAAGAAGTGCTATTGACGCAATACCCGCAAGCATCGTCGTCATCATGCTCTGCATGGAACGCATGGTATCAAGAAGCGAATCCATGTTAAATATGCTGTAGCTGTCATCATTATCATTGAAGGCCTGATTCAATACCTTTTTCAGGTCATTCGTAACCTGATCCGAGAACTGTGTGTCTCCGATATATACTTCAATGCTGTTTATATTGGCACTTCCGGTCATCTTAAGAGCATTCTTGTAAGGAATCTTAACCGTTCCTCCGTCACTTGATGTCGTCATCATTGATGACATAAGATTGGCATCATCACCCTCAAGCCCGACAACAGTATAAGTATAGCCTCCGACTTTAAGTTTCTTTCCGACTGGATTCTCACCGAAGAAAAATCTCTTGGCACAATCCTTATCAATGACACATGTATACACATCGCCCGCCATCTCTGCCTGTGTAAGTGCACGGCCTGATATAATATTGTTATTATTCAGGAAATATGTTCCGTTCTTGCCTTCTACGTTAATGTCATCAACCTCGCCATTACGTGCGCCCTTGCTTTTTGTAGAGACCGTAGGTGATACACCTGCAACATTGTCAATCGCTTCAATCTTAGCTATATCGCCGTCTGACAATCCGGTCTTAAGCGACGTACCCGTTATTGATACAATCAGCTTGCCTGCACCAAGATCTTCAAACTGCCCCATTACATTATCAGATACACCCTGAACTATTGTAATAAGTGCAATTACAGCCGTAACACCGATTATTATACCGAGTGTTGTAAGGAACGAACGCATCTTGTTGCCCTTTATATTCTGCATCGACATCTCGATGCTCTGCTTTAAAATATCCATATTGCTCCTTATCGTAAATATATTATGCAAATATATTTGTCAGCTTCAGTCATTACGCATCCTCAACTACGCCTTCGCTTATATTGCCGTCAAGTATTCTTACTATTCTCTTGGCATGCTGCGCAATGTGAACATCATGCGTAATCATTATTATGCATCTGCCTTCATCATTCAGTTCATGGAAAAGCTCCATAACCTGTGCTCCCGTCTTCTG
>CAMBEF010000140.1 GCA_945865495.1 uncultured Bacteroides sp.
CGTAATCTTGGTAACCGGAGCCGAATGTGTCTGCATTGCTGCGACAAGTGCATGTCCGACTTCATGGTATGATACAATAAGCTTTTCCTTATTCGTAACTGAAGAGTTCTTTTTCTTCTGTCCTGCGATTACTGCCTCTACGCTCTCCTCAAGGTCTTCCTGTCCGACAGTTCTTCTTCCGTGTCTTACGGCACGAAGGGCTGCCTCGTTCACAATGTTGGCAAGCTCCGCACCTGATGCACCCGCAGTCGCCCTTGCTATTGCAGAATAGTCAACAGATTCGTTAACTCTTACCTTATCAGCATGTACACGCAGAATAGCTTCTCTTCCCTTAAGGTCAGGAAGTTCTACAGGAATTCTTCTGTCGAATCTTCCCGGTCTTAGAAGTGCCTTATCAAGTGATTCCGGTCTGTTGGTTGCTGCAAGAATTACAACACCCTTTTTACCGTCAAAGCCATCCATCTCCGTGAGAAGCTGGTTCAGCGTCTGCTCACGCTCATCATTACCACCGCCGTAAGAGCCGCCGTCTCTCTTCTTACCTATCGTATCAATCTCATCGATAAATACTATACACGGTGCTTTCTCATTCGCCTGCTTGAACAGATCACGAACCTTGGATGCACCCATACCGACAAACATCTCAACGAATTCCGAACCCGCAATTGAGAAGAACGGAACATCCGCTTCACCGGCGACCGCCTTGGCAAGAAGTGTCTTACCTGTTCCCGGAGGTCCTACAAGCAATGCTCCCTTAGGAAGCTTAGCACCTATCTCTGCATATTTGTCAGGATTATGAAGAAAATCAACTATCTCAGTAAGCGCTTCCTTCGCTTCCTCCTGTCCTGCAACATCCTTGAATGTCACACCTCCTGTAGACTGGACATATATGCGGGCATTACTCTTGCCAAAGCTCATCGAATTGGCACCGCCCATTCCGTTCATCATCTTCTTATTAAGAAGCTGCCCGATAATTACAAATACCGCTATCGGAAGTATCCACGTAAGCAGGAATTCGATTATAGGTGATGTCTGCTGCTGAATCTCCTTGGTAAACTTAATATTATTATTTGCCTCATACAGCCTGTCCACCAGCTTATAATCATCCATCTTGCCTGTCTTATAGACAACATACTGTTCATCTGTCTTTGTGAACTTGATATCATTATCTGTTATCTCTACCTGGGCAATAGAACCGCTGTCTACCCAATTAAGGAACGTACCGTAATCAACTTCCTTAATACTCTTCTCATAGAACCATGGCATTACTACCATATTGAGTACAAGAATGATTGCAAGAGCAATCATATAGTAAAATATCAACGGCTTCTTAGGTTGTTTGACTTCCTTCATCAACGCCTCCATCTGACATTCACATGATAATTATATGGTTATCAGAATCATGTCTTTTTATTAAATTCTATTCTACATTCAGGACACTTGATGCATATTATGCCATGCCCCCTCGGAACCGTTATCTTAGTGCCGCAGTTAGGGCACTTAAAGACTATATTATTCATGCTTTTCAATATAACAACATGAAGTTTTTCTTTCCAACTGTTCATCGCAATAATACCTCAACGCCACTAAATACTTCTTACATGACATACTTTACCATGATGAGCTGAAAAATCACATTAAAAATATATAAACTATTATTATAGATTTATTATCTTTTTGATATTGCCCTCAAAATCCTTCATTGTAAATGTGCCGTTCTCATAAAGGATATATCCGTGCCAGCTATTCTCCTTCGGAATTGATACCGAGCCCGGATTAAGGTAAAGATATGTACCCTTGGTCTCATCCTCAGGGTCTACCGGCTGCCATTCTGCCTTAGGCACATGTGTATGTCCGCACAGAAGCACATTCTTATCACAAAGTGCCGGTCTGTCAGGCCCGTTAAGCTTGTGACCATGCGCCATTACAAATGTATATCCGTCTGCAAATATCACGCCCTGTCCTGACATTACAGAGAACTTAAGAACCATCTGGTCAACCTCAGTATCGCAGTTGCCACGGACACAGATAATCTCGTCCTTTCTCTCATTAAGCTGTTCAATTACAGTCTTAGGTGCATACTGGTCAGGAAGGTCATTACGCGGGCCATGATAAAGTATATCTCCAAGAAGCACAAGACGTTCTGCCTGCTCCTTATCATAGCACTCAAGAAGCTGTGCGCAGTACTTTGCTGAACCATGGATGTCTGATGCAATTACAAGTCTCATATTGTATAATCTCCTTTTTACTTACCGCTGCTGAATATAGCGGCTGTTATTTTACTGTGTTCCTTGGTAAGGCGTCCCGGCATAAGCTCACTGATTATCGCACCTACCGGTCTCATGACTGTCCAGAATACGATGGCATCTACCGGTGTCATAACTATATTCTTAATTGCTCTTGTCTGAAGCACGGCAAGATACTTTACACCGTCATAATTGTACATAATTGCAAGCCATAATGTGTTAAGTCCGATGTTAACAATGACATTAACAAGAAATGATGCAGCTAGCACGCGCATGAAGCTCGGATTCTTCTTATAATAGAAGGACCCGTATATAAGTCCCGCCACTATTGCACTGATTGTAAATCCCGGAAAGTATGCACCTGTAGGCTTAATGATATACTTAATTATATCAAGCGCCCCGCCAAACATAGCACCAGCAGCCGGACCAAACAGACATGACACAATCTGATTCGGTATTCCTGAAAAGCCAATCTTAAGGAAACTTGAAATCTGGATTGTAAAATATCCAAGCACAACAGCTATTGCCGCAAACATGGCACACAATGTAAGATTGCGTGTACTTCTGAGTTCCTTAGCCGATTCTGACAGCATTGTTACAAATTTTTTCATAAAAAATACCTCCTTTGCAGTAGTCCGAGCCCTACATAAGAGGTATGTGATATCCATATCATATTATGTAGCAGCGGGATGCGAATTCTGTACCGCAAGAAATCTTTTCGTCCGAATGACAACTCCCTGTTCACTCAGCACTTAACGCACAAAATTCTACTCTGCTCTTAAATTATGCTTTACGCGAAACTGATTATAGCACATACATCCGTTAATGGCAATATGGCATTTATTATGATAATCGTCCTATATGAACGCAGCCCACATGAATTATCCGGCAGACCGGAATGTTATATACACTACGGCAGGACATCTTTCAACACAGGAATCAGTCTTGATATGTTACAGGATTTTATTCTCATATCACCTGACAATTTTCATAAGCACATGCACAATAAACCTATAGAAACCATCGAAGAGGCATGGCTTACATTTCTGAATTATGATTCACCATTAAAAAAGAGGCCTTGAACTGATACATGATACATAACCACATATCAGCAAAGCCTCTTCCTCATTATTCAATTATACTTCCTGAAGCGGAATCTCGTCAGTCTCATCATGGTCATCTTTATCACCGTCTGACTTTTCTGCCTTTTCATCTACATCTGCCTTAACCTCAGACTTTGCTTCTACAGTATTTTCCCCTGATTCTCCTGCATCTGCGGCATCATCTGTATTGCTCTCGTCTGCCTCAGCTTCCACATCCTCGTCTTCAAAGTCTTCATCTTCACCATAGAAGTCAACAGGAATGATATCCACATTACTTACGCTTGCATTGCCGATAACATATACTGTGTGGATTCCTTCCTCATCAATATTGTTAACCTCATTGCGTACACGGCTTGCTACCTTCTCAATGTCACATGTAACATTAACCCCCTCCGGTACTACAATAACAACGCTGCTTGCCTGGCTCTTAAAATTAATATAGACATCTTTTTCAATCACGGCAAGACTTAAGTCAAGAACAACCTTTGATGCAGAAGCCTTAATCTCACATCCCTCGAACTCCTCATCCTGTATCTCGATGACCTTAGACTCTGCAATTGCATTATACTTTTTAACTACGTCATCAGCACTCTCTTTTTCTTCTTTTACATACTTTTCCTTTGTGTTCCTGTACTTGTCATATGCTACCTTACCTGCCACTGCAAGTGAACCAAGACCTATCACTGTCTTTAATAATGAACCCTTCTTTGCCATAATCATACCTCCTGTTTGCTGTTGTTTTGATATTATTTGTTTGTTTTTGAAAATATACATCCGCAGTAGTTCTGTCTGTACAGATTATATTCGGATGACAGCTCTACCGATCTCTTGTATCCCTCTTTTTTCTTAAAATCCGACAACAGATACGAAATTCCATACTTCTGCCCAAGCTCATACCCTATAGAATTAAGCATTGCACTGTTCTTAAGCGGACTTATACTGAGAGTTGTAGTAAAATAATCAAATGTTCCCATCTTAGCAGCAAGTTCTGCCGTTGCCTCAAGCCGCATCCTGTAACAGATAAAACATCTGTCACCTCCCTCAGGGCACTTTTCAAATCCCTTCACAGCTGCATAATATGCATCGGGCTCATAACTGCCTTCTATAAAACTCACTTTATTCTTCGCGGGGAACTCACTGATAAAACGCTTCTGCTCCTCAACACGTTTCATGTATTCTTCCCGTTCGGATATATTGGGATTATAATAAAAAACCGTAATTGCAAAATATTGTGAAAGATATTCTATTACATAGCTGCTGCACGGTGCGCAGCAACTGTGAAGCAGAAGCTTTGGCACTATACCTTCAGCCGATATACTGCATATCATTCTGTCAAGTTCCTTTGAGAGATTGCGCTTCTTTATTCCTTCATATGAATTATCGGCATTCATCTCGCATCCCTCCGGAGATTTCTATGAGCAAATTCTCCTACAGGTACAGGTTTTCCAAAATAATATCCCTGAATGTAGTCAACACCAATCTGTGACAATACCTCATACTGTTCTCTTGATTCAACACCTTCTACACATATCTTAGTGCCTATTGTCTTGGAAAGTTCTACTATAAGCTTCACAAATGCCTTTGCGTAATCATCATCAACTATATCATCTATAAATGTCTTGTCCACCTTTATTATATCAAGTGGGAGCTGCTTTATGTAATTAAGTGATGAGTATCCTGTTCCAAAATCATCAAGTGCAATCTTAGGACCAAGCTTTCGCAATCCCTTAACGATATTCATGACTCTCTCCATATCATTAATTGCAAATGACTCCGTTATCTCAAGAACGATATTATGCGGATTGACTCCTGTTCTGTCAAGAATCTTCTTAACATTGTCAACAACATCTTTCTGCATAAGCTGCACAACCGAAAGATTAATATTAATCCTGAAATCAGGGAATCCATGTTCATTCCAGTCCTTACACTGTCTGCATGCTTCCTCAAGTATAAAATCACCTATTGATGTAATAAGTCCAAGATATTCCGCAAGTGGTATAAACTCTCCCGGTGCCATGAATCCGAGTGCCTTGCTGTTCCATCTTATGAGAGCTTCACATGATACGCATTCTCTCGTAACAGCATCTACAACGGGCTGATAGAATACAATGAATTCGTCACATTCCGAAGCTACTGCCTGACGCATATTATTTTCTATATCCAGCTGCTTTATTGAACCCTTATCATTGCCGGCACTGTAATAAGCATAGCGGTTCTTGCCGCCCTTCTTAGCTTCATACATCGCAATATCTGCTTTTTTGATAAGCTCGTTAACATCGCTTCCATGTTCAGGAAAACGTGCAATGCCCATACTCATTGTACAGTAATATTCCGTTCCCATAAGATACCATGATCTGTTGAACATGTCTGATATTATTCTTACTATCCTGTCAAGCTGGTCATATAATTGCGGTTCTATTATTATTACGAACTCATCGCCACCCATTCTGTAACAGTGACCACGAAGTCCTGCTACTCCCTGAAGTCCTGCTGCAACCTGCTGCAGAAGAACGTCACCATACTGATGTCC
>CAMBEF010000141.1 GCA_945865495.1 uncultured Bacteroides sp.
CTATATATATATGTACTGACTCTGGACGTGAAGGAGAATATATATACAGGCTTGTTGATATGATGGCAGGCGTTAAGGATAAGAAGCGTCTGAGAGTATGGATAGATTCGCAGACTGAGGAAGAAGTGCTCAAAGGAATAAAGCAGGCAAAGGACTGGTCTGAGTATGATAATCTGAGTGCTTCCGCATTCCTGCGTGCCAAGGAAGATTATCTCATGGGAATTAATTTTTCAAGGGCACTTACACTTAAGTATGGAAGAAATATATCCGGTTACCTCAGGACAGACCGCACGGTTGTATCTGTGGGAAGAGTTATGACATGCGTGCTTGGAATGGTTGTCCGCAGGGAGCGCGAGATAAGAAGCTTTGAAAAGACACCGTTTTACCGTGTTATAGCCGATATCACATGCGGCGGGCAGAATGGGGAAGATGCCGCAGGTGGGCGGAGCTTTCCGGCAGAGTGGCGTGTTACTGAAAAGAGCAGATATTATAATACACCTGATCTTTATAAGGAGAATGGCTTTAAGAAGAGGGAAAAAGCAGCAGAACTTATCAGGAATATAAGTGGAAAAGAAGTGGCTGAAGGTAATGCGGGTGTGGATAACTGTGGAATAATATCGGTTATAGACAGTGTCGAGAAGAAAAAAGAGACCAAAAATCCACCTCTTCTGTATAACCTTGCTGAATTGCAGAATGACTGTTCAAAACTTTTCAAAATAAGTCCTGACCAGACACTTCAGATAGTTCAGGAACTTTATGAGAAGAAGCTTGTTACTTATCCGAGAACTGATGCAAGAGTTCTGTCAACGGCAGTATGCAAGGAGATTCACAAGAATATAGGCGGATTGCGCAATTATGCAATTGCAAGAGATTTTGCATCGGAGATACTTGAGAATAAAATGTATACAGGTGTGGCAAAGACGAGATATTGTGATGATAAAAAGATTACAGATCATTATGCCATTATACCTACAGGACAGGGCTTTGGGGCACTTGGCTCGGTAAGCCAGACGGCATCCAGGGTATATGAAGTTATTGTGAGAAGATTCTTAAGTATTTTTTATCCTGCTGCACAGTATCAGAAGATAAGTATTGTTACGACAACACAGAATGAATCTTTTTTTGCATCATTCAAAGTGCTTGTTGATGAGGGATATCTCAAAGTAACACCATATTCATTTATAAAGAAGAAAGCTGAGAGCGGCAATGCTGCTTCAGGTGATGACAGTACAGAGAATGAAAAATGTGATGCGGCATTTTTTGAAGAACTGAAGAAACTTCGCAAAGGATCACAGCTGCCGATTAATTCACTGACTATTAAGGAAGGAGAGACAACGCCTCCGAAGAGATACACGTCGGGTTCAATGATTCTTGCAATGGAGAATGCGGGACAGCTTATAGAGGATGAAGAGCTTAGGGCACAGATAAAGGGCTCCGGAATAGGAACGAGTGCAACAAGGGCAGAGATTCTTAAAAAACTTGATAAGAATAATTATATCTGTATTAATAATAAGACGCAGGTGATAACACCGGCCAAGCTTGGCGAGATAATATACGAAGTCGTAAATGCTTCAATACCGCCGCTTCTCAATGCAGAACTTACTGCAAGCTGGGAAAAGGGTCTTACGTACGTGGCAGAGGGCACAATTACTTCGGATGAGTATATGGCCAAACTTGAGGATTTTGTTTCGAGAAGAACTAACAGGGTTATTAATTTAAATAATCAGGCAGCACTTGTTACTTATTTTAATGAAGTATCAAAAAATTACAAATGACACATGTATTATAATGTGGTATGATACATAAAGTGCATAAAAGGTATTTTTGTGTGCTCACACGCAAACTGGAATGCGCAGGTGGATGTGCAGGAATGGAGGATTAATATGTGCGGTATAGTTGGATATGTTGGCAGAAGAGATTGTGCGGATGTACTTATCAATGCCCTTACCAAGCTGGAATACAGAGGTTATGATTCAGCAGGAATTGCTGTTTTTGAGAATAATGCAATACGTGTAGAAAAGTCAAAGGGACGTCTTCAGAATCTTGTAGACAAGATGAAGATTGATGGAAAGCCACAGGGGCATGTGGGAATAGGACACACAAGATGGGCAACACATGGTGAACCATCAGATATTAACTCCCATCCACATGGCAACAAGAGAGTAACTATAGTACATAACGGAATTATAGAGAACTATAAGCAGATAAAAGATTTTCTTATTAAGGAAGGCTATAGCTTTGTAAGCGAGACAGATACGGAGACTGTTGCTAAGCTTCTTGATTATTATTATAATGGCAATCCTATAGAGACTATTGCAAGGGTTATTGCAGAGATAAAGGGATCATATGCCCTCGGGATTATGTTCCGTGATTATCCTGATGCGATATTTGCAGTCAGAAAGGAATGTCCGCTTATAGTAGGAGTGGGCGATGGTGAGAATTTTATCGCATCTGATGTGCCGGCAATACTCCAGTATACGCGTAATTATTATCTTCTTGACCAGAATGAGATTGCGATAGTTAAGGAAGATTCGATAAAGATATGTGACATTCACGGTATGGAGATTAATAAGGAACTCCAGACAGCAGACTGGGACGAAGATGCAGCTGAGAAGGGCGGCTATGAGCATTTTATGCTCAAAGAGATTCATGAGCAGCCTACAGCGGTTAAGACTACAATTACACCAAGAATTGTTAATGGAATGCCTGATTTCACATCTGATGGAATTGATATTAATAAGCTTTCATCATACAGACAGATATTTATTGTAGCATGCGGAACCGCAATGCATGCAGGAATGGTCGGCAAGTATGTTATTGAGAAGATGGCGCGGGTTTCTGTGACTGTTGATATTGCGTCAGAATTCAGGTATCGTGACCCGCTTATAACGGATAAGGATCTTGTGATTGTAATCTCACAGTCAGGTGAGACTGCCGATACACTTGCAGTACTTAAGCTTGCAAAAGAGATGAAAGCAGCAACGCTTGCCGTTGTCAATGTTAAGGGTTCGTCAATAGCAAGAGAGGCAGACCATGTAATATATACACATGCCGGTCCTGAGATATCTGTTGCTTCAACCAAGGCATATATGGTTCAGGTAGCTGTCATGTATCTCATTGCATTTGCATTAAGCAGGGAGACAGGACATATTACTGATGCACAGTGTGCAGAATTTACAGAGAAGCTTAAGAATATACCGGCGGTTATTGAAGAAGCCATCGGACTTAAGGACAGATGCCAGTTTGCAGCATCCAAGCTTCTTAATGCTGAGAGCCTTCTTTATATCGGAAGAGGACTTGACTATGCGCTTAGTATGGAAGGATCACTCAAGCTTAAGGAGATATCATATATTCACTCTGAGTCATATGCGGCGGGTGAACTGAAGCATGGTACAATCTCCCTTATAACAGAGGGAATGCCTGTTATTGCAGTTGCAACACAGAAGAGTATTGTTGAGAAGACGATAAGCAATATTAAGGAAGTTAAGGCAAGAGGAGCGATGGTTATTCTTGTCTGTGGCAAGGATATTGAGGTTGAGGATAATGTGGCTGACATTATAATAAGACTTCCAGAGGCTGATGAGGTTCTTATGCCTATGGTGGCAGCGGTTCCACTGCAGCTTATCGCCTATTACACGGCAGTGCTTAAGGGCTGCGATGTTGATAAGCCACGTAACCTTGCTAAGTCAGTTACTGTTGAATAAGTATGAACAGGATGGATGGTTATGTATACGATTAATGATTTGTACGATCTTGACCAGACGATAGCGGCCGGGATATTTGAAAATAAGACGTATCCGTGGGAAGTACTTGCGGACATCGGAGATTATATCATAAAGCTTGGTAATTCACTCGATGAGAATGAGTACGAAAAAAAAGGTGAGAACATATGGATTGCAAAGAGTGCAACAGTGGCACCTACAGCATGTATTAACGGGCCGTGTATAATCGGAAAAGAAGCGGAAGTAAGACATTGCGCATTTATCAGGGGCAATGCCATTGTTGGAGAAGGCGCGGTTGTAGGTAACTCTACAGAGCTTAAGAATGTGATCCTGTTTAATAAGGTTCAGGTTCCGCATTACAATTATGTCGGAGATTCAATCCTTGGCTTCAAGGCACATATGGGGGCAGGTTCAATTACGTCGAATGTAAAGTCTGACAAGAAACTTGTTGTTATTAAGTCGGCAGACGAGGCAGTCGAGACAGGACGCAAGAAGGTTGGCGCATTTCTGGGTGATAATGTTGAGGTCGGCTGCGGAAGTGTTCTTAATCCCGGAACAGTAATAGGAAGACAGAGTAACGTATATCCGCTGTCAAGCGTGCGCGGAGTAGTGCCTGCTAACAGCATTTTCAAGAAGCAGAATGATATAGTTACAAAAAAATGATAAATTTTTGTATTTTCATTTGACTATCGCACGACTTTGTGCGAAAATTATCAAGATAAAGTTATCATTAAAGCAACGAAAGGAGTCATATTAATGATTATTTCACAAGAAGTTGAAAACATGTGTCCAGTAGCACAGGGCGTTCATCATGGCGCAGCCCCAGTACCTACAGAAGGCAAGTGGGTAAAGAATAAGGACGTAAAGGATATTTCAGGTCTTACACATGGCGTTGGCTGGTGTGCACCACAGCAGGGTGCCTGCAAGCTTACACTTAATGTTAAGGAGGGCATCATTCAGGAAGCTCTCGTTGAGACAATCGGATGTTCAGGTATGACACATTCAGCAGCTATGGCATCAGAGATTCTTCCAGGTCTTACAGTAATGGAAGCTTTAAATACAGACCTCGTTTGTGACGCTATCAATACAGCTATGAGAGAGCTGTTCTTACAGATTGTATACGGAAGAACACAGAGTGCATTCTCTGAGGAAGGTCTTCCTGTTGGTGCAGGCCTTGAGGATCTGGGTAAGGGTCTTCGTTCACAGGTTGGTACAATGTATGGTACTCTTCAGAAGGGACCACGTTACCTTGAGATGGCAGAGGGTTATGTAACAGGTATCGCTCTTGATGCAGATGATGAGATCATCGGTTACCAGTTCGTTAGCCTTGGAAAGATGACAGACTTCATTAAGAAGGGTGACGATCCTAACACAGCATGGGAGAAGGCAAAGGGTCAGTATGGCCGTGTTGCTGATGCAGTTAAGATTATCGATCCAAGACAGGAATAATAGGAGGACTAGAAGATGGCATTATTTGAATCATATGAGAGAAGAATTGACAAGATTAATTCTGTATTAAATAGCTATGGCATCGCTTCAATCGAAGAAGCTGAGAAGATTACTAAGGATGCCGGCCTTGACGTATATGCAATGGTTAAGGGTATTCAGCCAATCTGTTTCGAGAATGCATGCTGGGCTTACACAGTAGGTGCCGCAATCGCAATCAAGAAGGGATGCAAGAAGGCTTCAGAGGCAGCAGCAGCTATCGGTGAAGGTCTTCAGGCATTCTGTATTCCGGGTTCTGTAGCAGATCAGCGTAAGGTTGGTCTTGGACATGGTAACCTCGGTAAGATGCTTCTTGAGGAAGAGACAGAGTGTTTTGCATTCCTTGCAGGACATGAGTCATTCGCAGCAGCAGAGGGCGCTATCGGTATCGCTGAGAAGGCTAACAAGGTTCGTCAGAAGCCTCTTAGAGTTATCCTTAACGGTCTTGGTAAGGATGCTGCACAGATTATCTCAAGAATCAACGGATTTACATATGTTGAGACAGAGATGGATTATTCAACAGGCGAGGTTAAGGAAGTATTCCGTAAGGCATACTCAGACGGACTTCGTGCTAAGGTTAACTGCTACGGCGCTAATGACGTAACAGAAGGTGTTGCAATCATGTGGAAGGAGAATGTTGATA
>CAMBEF010000142.1 GCA_945865495.1 uncultured Bacteroides sp.
ACTTGGAATAATGATGTCACTTGTGGAGAGTGTTGCCATGAGGCTTAGAACTGACGGCAAAAAAGCGGGAGTTGTGACAGTAACGCTTGTGGATGCTGAGTTCAACAGGCATTCGCATCAGTGTAGTCTTGAATATCCTACCAATACAACTGATGTAATATATGAGAATGCGCAGCAGCTTCTGTATGAGATGTGGAAGGCTGACAGACCGGTAAGGCTTATAGGTATATCGGCAGGAAAGGCTGCACATGAGGAATTCGAGCAGATGAGCCTGTTTGCGGATGAACGTACCGATAAGCTCAAAAAGCTGGACGCAGCCATGGATGAGATACGCAATAAATTCGGTGAAGAAGCGGTTGTCCGGGCAAGACTTCTTGGAAGTAAGAGACAGGAGAGGCTCAGTAAAGCAAAGAATGCAGACAAAAGGAGGCATAATGAATAAAGCAGTTATATTTGACCTTGACGGGACCCTGTGGGATTCGGCAGAACAGGTCGTGTGGGGCTGGAATAAGACATTTGAGGATGAGGGCGTTGATAAAAGAACAACTGTTGAAGAGTTGAAAAGTCTTATGGGAAAGCCTATGGAGGCGATAATAGAGGCGCTTGTACCTGACATGGAACCTGACAAAAGAACGGGGCTTCTTGAGCGGTGCTGCCGTAACGAAGAGCAGAGGCTGCTTGAAAAGGGCGGAATACTGTTTCCAGATCTTACGCGGACACTGACAATGCTGCGTGACGAAGGCTATCATCTTTCGATAGTCAGCAATTGTCAGGATGGATATATAGAAACATTTCTTGAACATCACAAGATGCAGCCATTCTTTGATGACTATGAATGTCCGGGCAGAAGCGGAATGCTTAAAGCAGAGAACATAAAGCTCGTCATGGAGCGCAATAGAATAGAAAAAGCAGTATACGTTGGAGACACACAGGGCGACGCAGACGCATGCACCAAAGCAGGTGTGCCGTTCATCTGGGCGAGATATGGCTTTGGGGATGTAAAAGATGAACAGTATGTTATAGATTCACTTGCAGAGCTGCCGGATGTAGTCAGGGAGGTATTATAATGGAATTCGATAACGTCCTTAAAGAAAGAAGAAGTGTAAGAAAGTACAAGGCTTCAGCAGTCACAGGAGAGCAGCTTGAAAAGCTTATTCAGGCTGCACAGTATGCACCGTCATGGAAGAATATGCAGACATCAAGATATTATGTGATAGATGCCCCTGATGTTGTTGAGAATCTTAAAAAAGAATGTCTGCCGGAATTTAATGCTAATAATGTAGCCAATGCGCCAGCACTTATAGTCACAACATTTGTAAAGAATGTATCAGGATACACTATTGAAGGCCAGCCACGCAATGAATGTGGCAACGGCTGGGGCTATTACGATCTTGGGCTTGCAAGCGCCAACATTATACTTGAAGCACGTAATCAGGGACTTGATACACTTATCATGGGAATACGTGACGGAGAGAAGATAAGGCAGATGCTTGAAATTGATGAATCTGAGGAGATTGTTGCGGTAATCGGTGTCGGAGTACGCGAGGATGGTTTTGAACCGAAGATGCCAAAGAGAAAAGATATGAATGAGGTAGCAAAGTTCATATAATCATACAATCATACAGAGAAAAAGCAGAAAACGGCAAGGCAGTAGAAAACTACAGGTGAAAATATGTGGAAAACGCCGGAATAATAAATACGCCATGCAACGGTTACGGGCGGCTTTCAGGATATAAGACTGAACCGGATGTATACCGTGGCATGGCGTATTTTGCTAAATTCTTAAAACATATTATAAAGAAGTCTTGTACCGGCAGAAGTCCTGAATATCTGCCTGCGGGCATTCTTAACGGCTTCGGAAGATGCGTTATCTTCATACAGATTGACAAGAAAGTCCGCTTCAACAAGAATCTGATAATCAATTCCGTCAATATTATTGTAAGTGTGGTGATGTCCGATCAGGTACATGACACGTTCTATCTGTGAAGCAGTGTAACCGCCAACCTTCTGCATGAGCTTTTCAGCCTCGCAAGGACCTTCAAGCTCCTGGTAATGACCGCTCGAAGAGCCGTATTTTGCTTCACTGATATGGATTCCTATATCATGGAGTATAGCAGCAGTCTCAAGGATGAAGGTGGTTTCTTCATCAACATCCTCAAGTGCTGCGATAGTGGCGGCAAGGTCATGAACCTTGATAAAATGCTGGATTCTTCTTGCGTCACCCTTATCATATTCTATCATTGCGTCTATAAGCTTAGCATGCTGCCTGTACATGTGATGCCTCATTCTTTCCAAAATACTCTTCGTACCATACAAGGAACATATAGATAGTCCATATCTTACGTGAGTTGTCTGCATTGCCCGCCTTGTGCTCATCAAGGAATGAAACTATCTCATCAACATTAAAATATTCCTGTGCCGCATCGCTTGTAAATGCCTTTTTGACAATATTATAGTACTTGTCGTCACGAAGCCAGATCCTTATCGGGACAGGGAAACCGAGCTTCTTCTTCTCAGCAACCATATCAGGCAGATAGCGGTGCGCAGCCTGACGCATTGCAAACTTGGTATTCTTGTTATTGACCTTGTACTTTGTAGGAATATGTCTTGCAACCTCAAAGACTTCCTTATCAAGAAATGGAACACGTACCTCAAGTGAATGTGCCATACTCATCTTGTCGGCCTTAAGAAGAATGTCACCGATAAGCCAGAAGTGAATATCAATGTACTGCATCTTAGTAACGTCATCAAGATTGGCGACTTTGTCATAGTAAGGTTTTGTAAGCTCCATATGGTTGTACTTGCCTGTAGGGTGCTTGAGAATCTTGGCACGTTCCTCTTCATTAAACATAAATGCGTTACCAATGAATCTCTCCTGAAGATCCTTGCTTGCACGGATAAGGAAACTTCTTCCCTTCATATGAGGAGGGAGCTTCTTGGCAATTGCGGCAAGACCTTTGCGCAGACCTTTAGGAAGCTTCTGCATCGGTGCAAGTGAGAACGGTTCGTGATAAATGTTATATCCGCCAAAGAACTCATCGGCACCCTCGCCTGACATTGCAACCTTGACATGCTTTGCTGCTGTCTGGCTTACAAAGTAAAGTGCGATGGCAGAAGGGTCAGCCAGGGGCTCGTCCATCTGATACTGTATATGGCTTATTGCATCCCAGTATTCTTCGGTAGTTATAAGCTTGCTGTAATTATCAATCTTAATCTTCTTAGACAGCGCCTTGGCATAGTCAATCTCATTGTATTTTTCGTAATCGAAGCCTACGGTGAATGTCTTGTCACCGTTAAAAGTTGCTGCAACGTAGCTTGAGTCAACACCGCTTGAAAGGAATGAACCGACCTCGACATCACTTATCTTGTGGTGTTCAACTGAATCGTGCATAACCTTATCAATCTCATCAACGCACTCCTCGAGTGTCTTATTCTCATCAGGCTCAAATACCGGCTCCCAATAGCGCTTAATATTAAGCTCACCCTTGTGGAAGGTGAGACAGTGTGACGGCATAAGCTTGTATATTCCCTTGAAAAATGTCTCATCCAGTACGGAATACTGGAATGTAAGATAATTCTCCAGCGCCACGTTATTAACAGCCTTCTGGTAAAGAGGGTACTCAAGAATACTCTTAATCTCGGACGCAAATACAAGGTTACCATCTACAAGTGCATAATAGAAAGGCTTGATTCCGAAGAAATCCCTTGCTCCGAAGAGCGTCTCCTTTTTACTGTCCCATATAACAAATGCAAACATTCCGCGAAGGCGGTTAAGCATATCTTCGCCATACTCCTCATATGCATGAATAAGAACTTCCGTATCGGAATTGTTGCGGAAGGTATGTCCCTTTTCTATCAATTCTTTGCGCAGATCCTGATAATTATATATCTCACCGTTAAATGTTATAACAATGTCATTAGTCTCGTTGTACATAGGCTGACTTCCACAGTCAAGGTCAATGATGCTGAGGCGCCTGAAGCCGAGAGCTGCACCATTGTCAATGTGCTGACCGGCACTGTCAGGACCTCTGTGGATAATTCTGTTCATCATATTGGTGAGAACTTCCTCACTATTCTCTAAGTGTCCTGTAAATCCTGCAAAACCACACATAATTTCCTCCAAAAAATAACACTGCGGCTTAAGCTGCTACATAAGCTTTAGTATAAGCTGTTGCATAAACTGATGTATAAGCCGCTTTATATATAGTATAGGTAATCTTTTTTGGATTATAGCAAATCACATGCAGAAATACAACAATTTGGAACGGATATATTTACAAAAATTAATTAATGTAGTAAATTTAAGAGTAATATTGATAAAATTAAGGCTGAAAGGATAAGGTGTGAACAATGGCTAAAATTAAGATGACAACTCCGCTCGTAGAGATGGATGGAGACGAGATGACAAGAATTCTGTGGCAGTGGATTAAGGATGAGCTTTTAAGTCCATTTGTTGAACTGAATACAGAATATTATGATCTTGGTCTTAAGCACCGTAATGAGACAGATGATAAGGTAACAGTTGATTCAGCAGAGGCAACAAAGAAGTATGGTGTTGCTGTAAAGTGTGCAACTATTACTCCTAATGCGGCAAGAATGACTGAGTACGATCTTAAGGCAATGTATAAGAGCCCTAATGGAACAATAAGAGCTATCCTTGATGGTACAGTATTCCGTGCGCCTATCATTGTTAAGGGCATTGAACCACTTGTTAAGAACTGGAAGAAGCCTATTACAATAGCAAGACATGCATATGGTGATGTATACAAGGGTGTTGAGATGAAGATACCGGCAGCAGGTAAGACAGAGCTTGTATACACAGCAGAGGACGGAACACAGACCAAGGAGCTTATTCATGAGTTTGACGGCCCGGGAATCATTCAGGGCATGCATAATATCAACGCTTCAATAGAGAGCTTTGCAAGAAGCTGCTTTAATTATGCATTGGATACAAAGCAGGATCTCTGGTTTGCAACAAAGGATACAATATCTAAGAAATATGACCATACATTCAAGGATATTTTTCAGGAGATATATGATGCAGAATTTGCTGATAAGTTCAAGGCAGCCGGCATAGAATATTTCTATACTCTTATTGATGATGCCGTAGCAAGAGTTATGCGTTCAGAGGGCGGATATATCTGGGCATGTAAGAACTATGACGGAGATGTCATGAGTGATATGGTTGCAACTGCCTTCGGTTCACTTGCAATGATGACATCAGTGCTTGTATCACCTCACGGATATTATGAGTATGAGGCTGCCCACGGAACAGTACAGAGACATTACTATAAGCACCTTAAGGGCGAAGAGACATCAACTAACTCAGTTGCAACAATATTTGCATGGTCAGGGGCTCTGCGCAAGAGAGGCGAGCTTGACGGCAATAAGGAGCTTATGGAATTTGCAGATAAGCTTGAGACAGCATGCATCAGGACTATTGAAGATGGTAAGATGACAAAGGATCTTGCACTTATCACAACGATTGAGAATCCTGTTGTGCTTAACAGCCTTGATTTTATTAAGGCTATCCGTACAACACTTGAAGGGATGCTTGCATAAATAAATTCTAGAATGGAGATTATGATGAAGGACCAGCAGAAGACGTTATTCCGTATGCATTTTGAACCGGGAGACCTTATAAAGTTACCAAATATTCTTTGTTACATAAGAATTATACTTGTGCCTGTTTTCTGCTGGCTTTATCTTAATGCCGGCACACCGCATGACTTTGCAATGGCAGCTGGTGTGGTAATTGTATCAGGACTTACGGATTTTCTTGACGGACAGATTGCGAGAAG
>CAMBEF010000143.1 GCA_945865495.1 uncultured Bacteroides sp.
ATAGGTCTTGATTATTATTATCCTGCTGATGCAACATATCCAAAGACAGGCAAAGATGCGCAGAAATACTGGTTCGAGAGACAGATTGAGCTTGCACGTCAGGTTAAGCTGCCGATAATGATTCATTCAAGGGAAGCAGCCAAAGATACGGAGGATATTTTAAGACAGACGCATGCATCTGATGTCGGAGGCATTATACACTGCTATTCATATTCTAAGGAGTGTGCAAAGTTCTATCTTGATAATGGCTTCTATATAGGTGTAGGCGGTGTCGTAACATTTAAGAACGGAAGAAAGCTTAAGGAGACTGTTGAATATGTGCCCCTTGACAGGATAGTGCTTGAGACGGACAGCCCTTATCTCGCACCTGTGCCTAACCGCGGCAAGCGTAATTCATCGTTGAATCTCCCGCTCGTTGCGGATGAGATTGCCGCCCTGAAAAATGTTACACGCGAAGAGGTTATTGAGACAACAACTGCCAATGCAAAAAGACTTTTGAATATCGAAAGGTGAGTCTATGGAGAACATCAAACATTTATACAATCCGACCAATACACTTGAGATTATTAAGAAATACGGGTTCGGTTTCCAGAAGAGATTCGGACAGAATTTCCTGATTGACGGTAATGTGGTTGAGAAGATTGTGCGCGAGGCGGGCATTACAAAGGATGATTTTGTGCTCGAGATAGGGCCGGGAATCGGAACAATGACACAGATTCTCTGCGAGAATGCAAGAGAGGTTGCGGCTGTTGAGATTGATAAGAATCTTATTCCTATACTTGCCGAGACGCTTGCACCATATGATAACGTAACTGTTATTAATGAGGATATTCTTAAAGTTGATGTAAGAAAGCTTGCTGAGGAGAAAAATGGCGGACGTCCGATAAAGGTTGTTGCCAATCTCCCTTACTACATTACAACTCCTATCATCATGGGCCTTTTTGAGAGTCATGTTCCGCTTGAGAGCATTACTATAATGGTTCAGAAAGAGGTTGCACAGCGCATGCAGGTGGGCCCGGGAACTAAGGATTACGGTGCATTGTCACTTGCAGTCCAGTTCTATGCGGATGCCCAGATTGTCCTTAAGGTCCCTGCAAGCTGCTTTATGCCGCGTCCAAATGTCGATTCTGCCGTGATAAAGCTTGTGCGTCATGAGGATGCGCCGGTTAAGGTTAAGGATGAACAGTTTATGTTCAGGGTTATCCGTGCCGCATTCAATCAGCGCCGCAAGACGCTTGCCAATTCACTTGCCAACAGCAGTGAGCTTAACGGAAGCGGACACGCATGCACAAGAGAGGACGTAACAACGGCTCTTGAGGCTATGGGACTTCCTGCGGGAATCAGAGGCGAAGCGCTTACACTTGCGCAGTTTGGCGAGCTTGCTGACAGACTGATTGAGATGCATTAAGTGTAATTAAATAATTAAAAGCCGCCCGGATTGCATTATATGTGAATTCATATATAGTGCTTCCGGGTGACTTTTTAATGTGCTGCTGTTGGTCATTTCACACATAACATTTTACCAGCCTGCATATACTGAAATATCAAGTTTATCTGTTGGCTGGTGGATTGTTATGGGTAATTTGTTTTATTTACATGAATATAGTGATGGCAGTGCTGATATGAGCCACTCTTGTGGATTTGTCAAGGTGGAGCATGAGACAGGGTGGATGATGAGCAGCCGTGTCAGTCTTGAGTTCAGCATCAGGGGAATGTATTCTGTTGGCGAATGCAGATGCAGTATATGTGCGCTTGTGCCGGACGGAGATTATATGTCCGGAATTAAGATGGATGATATTGCTGTTAATAACGGATTTGGCAGGGCAAAATGTGAATTTATTGATACTAATATGTGTGGAAGCGGATTTGACTGGAATGAGGCTGTGGCAGTAGCGGTTGTGACAGACGCAGGTGGATTGGCGGCGGTTGCTTCATGGGACGATACCGATACCGCCTATCCGTATGACATGATAAGGTTCGGGGCAAAGAAAAATACAGTACCGCAGAAAGAACATGCGCAACAGGAAGCTGTAGAAGAACATACGGAAGCGGGAGAAAAGGAGATAGCTGCTGAAGAGGGCAGTAAGCCAGAGTTTCTTCAGATTGAGGAAATAGAAACAAAGCCTGAGAACGGGGATATAATTATCCCGGAAGAAGAAAAAGCAGATGAAATGCCACTTACCCGTATGCAGGTATTCAGCCGCATGCAGGAAGATTGTGATTATGTGGATGCATTTGATGATGATACATATTATGACTGTATTGAGATTACTCCGGATAAGCTCAGGACACTGCTTCAATATGAATGTACGGGAGCTAAGACAGGTGACGGAATAGATGTTGAACAGAACAGCTTTCTTATGCATGGCTTCTATACATTCAGACATATCCTTGCCGGAAGGGTACAGTCTGATGAGAATGCAATGCTTATCGGTGTTCCCGGTGTATACAGCAATAAAGAGCGGTTTATGGCGGGGATGTTTGGATTTAACAACTTCAGAAGAAGTCATAGAAGTGACTGCCGCAATCCGTATTTTGGCTATTGGTACCGGGAGATATAAACATACCTCACATGGTCGGTCCATTCTCCATGCATACGCACATACCCCTTCGCAATTCCCTCAGGCTCAAAGCCGCACTGCCCGGCAAGCCGCACTGAGGGGGTGTTGGCGGGCAGTATATACGCTTCAACACGGTGGATTCCGTAATCAACGGTTATTATCTTTAGTGCAAGCTCAAGCATACGGCGGCCATAGCCCATATGGCGGTATTCTTCGTCAATCTTATAACCTATGCAGCATTGTTCAAAATCCCCGCGTCTTATGTTGAAAAATGATACGCTTCCGATGATGTCCTGTGGAAAACGTTCGTCAAACAGGAAGTATCTCATCTGAGTTCCTTTAAGAAAGCTCTCATTTTCAGCGGCAATAAGCCTCTTCTGAAAGCCTAAGGTGTAGAAGCCCTCCGGCTTGGCGGTCTCATATGCATCAAATGAATTACGGTTCTTTTTATAAAACATCAGCACACGCTCCGCACTGGCGGGGGTTAATGTCTTAAGAATTATTCCGTTGTCTCTGTATTCAAACTTTAATGAACTCATCCTGACCTCTGTTCGCAGTCGATTTTAGACATATCTTATTACATATGATATGATAAAAAAATGAGAAAATCAATAAGAGTAATTATATCTTGAGAAGTACGCTGTATACGTGTATAATTTACTGAGTGCCGGTAACATGCATATAGCGCATTTATGATATATGATATCATGGCGTATTAAGAATTAATGGCATATGAAGGGAAAAAGGTGAGGATTTATGAGTCGTATTTTTAAATTTGACAATGATGTTGATACAGACCAGATTATTGCATCGCAGTATCTGCTTCTGCCGAATATTGATGAGATGAAGTCACATGCATTTGAGTCACTTGATGCAGATTTCGCTTCCGGTGTTAAGGATGGGGATATAATTGTTGCCGGAGACAACTTTGGCTGTGGTTCATCAAGAGAGCAGGCACCAAGCGTTCTTAAGGCACTTGGAATAAAGGCTGTGTATGCAAAGTCATTTGCAAGAATATTCTATAGAAATTCAATCAACATAGGACTTCCTGTGCTTGTATGCGAAGACCTTCATGATAATGTTACCGCAGGTGACGAGGCAGATATCGACCTTACGGCAGGAACTGTTAAGGCATGCGGTAAGGAATTTACATGTACAAAGCTGCCTGAATATATGCAGAATATTCTTAATGCGGGCGGACTTATTGCCTCACTTAACAAGGAAGAGAACTAGGGGGATTGCACAATGGGAATGACTATAGCTGAAAAGATTATCGCAAGAGCAGCCGGTGTTGAAGAGGTTAAGCCGGGACAGATACATACTGTTGAGCTTGATTACCTTATGAGTAATGACGGAACAACACATCTTACAATAGATATGTACAACAATAAGCTGAAGAATCCAAGAATTGCTGACAAGGATAAGATTGTATTTATCGTGGATCATAATATTCCGGCGGAGAATCCTAAGACGGCAGCGGTTCATAAGAAGATGCGCGAGTTTGCCAGAGAGAACGGAATTAAGTTCTTTGAGGGCAAGGGCGTATGCCACCAGATTATGTTTGAAAATTTTGTTGAGCCGGGACAGCTTATATTCGGTGCTGACTCACATACATGTTCATATGGAGCACTCGGAGCATTTGGTACGGGTGTCGGATGTACTGACTTCCTGTATGCAATGGTTACAGGCAAGTCATGGGTCATGGTGCCTGAGACACTCCGCTTTAACCTTAAGGGTAAGTTAAGAGAAGGTGTATATCCAAGAGACCTTATTCTTACTATAATCGGTGATATCGGGGCTAACGGAGCCAATTACAAGGTCATGGAGTTCGCAGGAGAGGGAGCGCATAACCTGAGTGTTAATGACAGATTTGTACTTTGCAACCTTGCTGTTGAGGCAGGTGCCAAAACAGGTATTGTAGAGCCTGATGAAAAGGTTGAGGAATTTATTAATGAGCACGGACGCAAGGCGGACAACATGTATGTCAGTGATGAGGATGCGAAGTTCCTTAAGGTATATGAGTATGACCTTGATAAGATTGAGCCTGTGGTTGCAAGACCTGATTTTGTTGATGATGTTATTCCGCTTTCACAGGTCGGTGATGTTAAGATTGACGAGGCTTTTCTTGGCTCATGTAATAACGGAAGAATTGATGACCTCCGTGTTGCAGCTAAGATTCTTAAGGGAAGAAAGGTTAATCCTGACGTAAGATTCCTTATAGCTCCCGCATCCAATAATGTTTATATTCAGGCACTTGATGAGGGGCTTATTGATATATTCATGGAGTCAGGCGCAATGGTCATGAATGCCAACTGTAGTGTATGCTGGGGAAGCTGTCAGGGTGTAATCGGTGAGAATGAAGTCCTTATATCAACAGGTACACGTAACTTCAAGGGACGTGCGGGACATAAGACATCTAAGGTATATCTCGGTTCAGCGGCTACTGTTACGGCTTCAGCAATAGCAGGTAAGATATGTGGCCCTGACGAGCTGTAGGAAAAGGAGACAGTTATGGGAAAATTTACAGGTAAAGTGTGGGTGCTCGGTGACGATATTGATACGGATATCATAATCCCTACAGAGTACCTTGCGCTTAAGACAGTTGACGATATGAAAAAATATGCATTTTCACCTTTGAGACCTGAGCTTGCAGGACAGATAGGTGACGGTGACATAATCGTTGCAGGCAAGAACTTCGGCTGCGGCTCATCAAGAGAGCAGGCACCGGAGATAATCAAGCATCTTAATGTAAGATGCGTAATTGCAAAATCATTTGCGAGAATATTCTTCCGTAATTCAATAAATAACGGACTTCTGCTTATCGAGAATAAGGATATTCCTGATGCTGTCAGGGAGGGCGATGAGCTGACAGTTATCATGAATGACAAGATTACATTTAACGGCAAGGATTATCCGATAGAACCTCTTCCTGATAATCTCATGGAGATTCTTAATGCGGGCGGACTTGTTAAGGCTATGCAGAAGCGGAATGGATTAGCGTGAAAAGTGTGAAAAATCTTCGGTTTTTCACACGCAAGATTTGTGTTTGCGGAATGGAGATTAGTGTGAAAAATAAGATTGATATCTGATTTTTCACACAGCTATTTGTGTTGCAGGTGCCACAAATAGCATCTATCGCAGAGCCAAATCAGACATTTGGCTCGCGATTCCTCCGGCACTTTGTGCCTGCGGAATGGAGATTAGTATG
>CAMBEF010000144.1 GCA_945865495.1 uncultured Bacteroides sp.
AACCATGACTCCCAATCACCTTTCTATAAAAAATACAGCCGCACAGGCAAAAAAGTGCGGACACTCTCATTAGTCCGCACTATTATAAACTACAAAGCCCAAAATGTCAATGATATCAGCATATATTGCCGTATCATCAGCTCTGTATCATCTTCATTTTATAGAATTCACCCTTAAGTGCCATAAGCTCATCAAATGTGCCATACTCAACGCATCTGCCATCGGCTATTACAGCAATCTTATCAGCATCTCTTATGGTTGAAAGCCTGTGTGCTACGATAAATGTAGTTCTTTCCCTGGTAAGATTACTGATAGCTTCCTGAATAAGCTTCTCTGAGATACTGTCAAGTGCTGATGTTGCCTCATCAAGCACGATAACCTGCGGATTACGTATAAGTGCACGGGCAATTGATATTCTCTGCCTCTGACCGCCCGAAAGTGTGCCTCCGTGTTCTCCGACCACAGTATCAACGCCATTTGGAAGTGAGTCAACAAGCTCTGCAAGATTGGCTGCCTCAATTACCTGACGAAGCTTCTCATCGCTTACATTCTCCTGTCCGTAGGTTATGTTGTCCCTTATCGAGCCGGAGAACAGAATGGAGGTCTGCGGAACAACGGCAAGATATTTTCTGTATGACCTTAAATCAATCTGTGTAATATCCTCACCGTCAATTGTAAGAAGTCCTCCGGTAGGCATATTAAATCCTATAACAAGATTAAGTATCGTTGACTTTCCGGCTCCGGATTCGCCTACAAGTGCAATCGTCTCACCCTTGTTAACCTTAAGATTAAGTCCGTTAAGCACGTCATGGTCTGAGTTGTGATATCTGAAATGTATATCCTTGAATTCAAACTCTCCTTCAACCTTCTCAAGCTCCTTCTTGCCCTCGTTACGCTCAACGTCATCAGCAAGAAGTACCTCTCCGATTGAATTAACAGACTCAACACCCTTGGCAATAGTAGGGATAAGTGCCATGAGTGATGACACCTGATTAACTATCGTTGTAAAGTAACTCTGGTAAAGTGTTATGTCACCAACCTGAATCTTATGTCCGAGTGCAAGCCATCCGGTGAACACCAGACACACAATCTGAAATACCTGGAATATCGCCCAGCCAACAGAGCCAAACAAAGACTGAATCACATCAAGCCTGTAGCCTTTTTCTGCAACTGCAAGAAGCTGTCCGCTCATCTTGCTGACTTCCTCTTCCTCAAGTGCATGCGCCCTTGTTACCGGAATAAGCTCAACCATCTCCATGACACGGGCTGAGGTTTCTTCCATCTCCTTACGAAACTCAGTATTACGTTTCTTCATTACATTACGGAACGATACCATCGTAAGTGCCGCAATAGGCGTTGTAAGCAGGAAGAAAATAAACACAACCATACTCTTCGATATCGTCACTGCAAGTGCTATGCCGATATTAAGCGCAATATTAAGTATACTTAAGAACATCTGCGTAGAAAGCGTCTCAACAGCCTCTACATCACGCATAATCTTCGATTGCAGACGTCCCGACTGAGTCTCCGTATGATACGCAATAGACAACTGCTGGAGCTTCTGCACAAGTGCTTTACGAAGTCCTGTCTCACAATATCTCGTTGCAAGGCTCTTATACCTTGTATATCCGTAATTCATCGGTATATTGAGCGCAATCAGAAATACCATTATAATTCCGTATATTATCATATTGCGCCAGCAGTTGGCATCACCAACCGTCACTTCATTAATGATATTGGCCGTAATGATCGGAAGCACCCATACCGGGCTGTGCTTTATAAAGAAAAATATTACCGCAAGAAAAAACTTATTATAATTGCCCCTGTAGAGGCCAAGAAGAATCTTCATCGGGTGCCCTTCGTTCTTTTTGTAACACTCGATGAACCAGTCTTCTACTGTCTTTCCCTTGGGCCCTTTCATATTGATTTTAAACATCTTCTGCCTCTTTCCGTGATTAGACTATTTAACGATTGAATCAGCATTCTCTGCGACAACAGGTTCTCCCTCGCAGCCTTCCACGTTAACATTCTTAAGTACAAGCTCCTTGATGTTGCTTACAATAATTCCAGCCTTGCACGATTCTTTACATGCAAGCATCATAGCTGCAACACCTGACTTCGCATCATCCGCATAGCTTATGTCTACATTTTCAAATGTAAGACGCTCTATCTTACTCTCCGGCAGTCCGCAGATATATGCACCTGCTACATGGCAGTTCGTTGCCTTGATATCCTTGAATGTAAGTCTCTTAATAGCCGGAGTTCTGTCATCTACAGGCAGTGCCTTGCTTGTTCCGACATACTCAGTCTTACCATCAGGGTCACAGAAATAGAAACTGTTCACAACAAATGGTGTCATTACATTATCCATTGTAATATTTTCAAATGATATATCATCGAGCACTGAATCTTTGCCACGTCCACGGCGCGTCTTAACTCTTAAGCCTCTGTCTGTGTTCATGAAAATGCAGTCTCTTATATGAACATCCTTAACACCAGCCGCAATCTCACTTCCGACTGTTACAGCACCATGTCCGTCGCGCATGCAGCACTGGCGTACCTCCATATCAGATGTCGGAATCTTATGCTTTCTTCCCATGTAAATCTTGCCTGACTTGATTGCTATGCAGTCATCACCAACCGAAATGTATGTACCAAGCACTCTTACGTCCGTACATGACTCAGGGTCAAGTCCGTCTGTGTTATGTGAATTGGCAGGATTCTTAATCTTAACATCAATAAACTTAAGATGGTCACTAAAGTAAGGATGAAGTGTCCATGATGGCGAATTCTGCACTGTTATTCCATGCATTGTTACATTCTTGCAGTGATTTATAAAGAAAAGTCTCGGTCTCCATGCAATATTGCGAACCTTTACATTATACCACCAGTTATCAAAGCCTGCATTGCCGTCAATTGTACCTTCACCTGTAATAACTACATTCTCTGCATTTATTCCGCATACAATCGCAGAAAAGCAGTCAAGCGGGTTACCTTCCCATGAACCGAGATTATATTCATCCGTTTCATCATAGCTTTCAATAACTCCCGGAAGAATAGGAAACTTCTCCCTCTCAGTGAATGCAGAAAGCACTGCTCCCTTTGCAAGGTCAAGTGTTATATCACTCTTCAGGAAAATACTTGATATCTTATACTCGCCTGCCGGGACAAGAATACGTCCAGCCTTAGGGCATGCCATGATAGCACACTGGATTGCATTGGTGTCATCATGCTCACCGTTACCGTATGCTCCAAAATCCTTAACATTAAGTGTCACAAATTCATAATCTGTCTTAACACTTACCGGAGCAATCTCCTTACCGTCATATACGGCGCTGATCGTATACTCCGTATCCGGCTTAAGTCCGTACAGTGATGTTATGACCTTATCACTCTCCATGAACTTCTCGCCGTTAACATATATATCATACTTCTTCTCTGAATAATATTTGCCTGAATCAGTAAGCTCGACAACTACGCTTCTTCCCGTCTTAATAACAATCTGTAATTCCATATTAATCTCCATTCCTGCTATAATCTTATAATCTGTTAATCTCAGAATATGCCATTATAAATGGTCCAACGCCCTTATGGTCATCATATACAACCGGCTCACTAAAATAGTACTTCAGGCTGCCGTCACGCTTTTCCTTGCCGCCAAGTCCTGCTACTGAGCATATGCCGCCAAGCTTAAGCTCTCCGTCAACTTCCTCAAGTTTATTATCAGCAAGTGCTTCAAATATACTGATTGCATTATCCTCATACTTCTCCGCAAGAACCGCCTTCATTCTGCATGCCTTAAGCATTGCATATGCTATCATTGCAGAGCCTGAGGTCTCAAGGTAATTCTCCTTGACATCAGCACGGTCTATTACCTGATAAAACAGATGTGTCTTTTCATCTTGATACTTAAGCACTCCCTTGAGCGCCTCCTTGAAAAGGCTCTTAAGATCGTCATAATACTCATATACGCTCTGGTCGATTGCATCAAGGCATTCGATAAGCGCAAGCAGATACCAGCCCATTGAACGGAGCCAGAAGTTCTGTGACAGCCCTGTAGTCTTATCAGCCCAATACATCTGTCTGCTCTCATCATATGCATGATAATAAAGCTGCTTCTCGTCATTAAACATATTCTTGCGCACAAGCTTGAACTGCTTAATTATATCGCTGTAGTGCTCCTTGCCGCCGAATCTGCTCTCATACATCATATAGAAGACCTGTCCCATATACAGTCCGTCAAGCCATACCTGATTCGGATATATCTTCTTATGCCAGAAGTTGCCCTCCTGTGTTCTTGGCTGCTTACGGATCTGATCCATAATATGCTCTATCGCATTGCGGTACTTCTCTTCTCCTGTCTCATCATATGCAAAGAAAAGGACTGTTCCGGTGCTAACGTTGTCAATATTGTAGTCTTCAGCGTTATAATAATTAATCGTCCCGTCTTCATTTATATATTTTTTAAGGTACTCAAGTATAAATGTCTTATACTTCTCCTCTCCTGTTACCTGATACATCATCTGCGCGCCCTTAAGCACACATCCGTCCTCATAATTCCACTTATCTGTCTTGGCACTCTTAAAATTCTTAAGATACCCGTCAATGAACTTCTCTACCTTCTGATTCTTCACCTCAGATTTACCTCCTGCCTTTTATTAATCTGATATTTGTTAACCTGATTTTTACTGACTTGTCTGTTATCTGCTCTTATATTCAAAATAATCAAACTCGGCAACATGCGTATATTCCACGCCGGCATAAGCATACATGCCCACCATGGCTCCCGTGAATCTCTTGCCTTTGTTAAGGCCCTCATCACACAGATAATATACATTATCAAGTGTTACAAAATGTGTATAATTCTCACCATCATAGCTGTAATAAAAGCTTCTCTTAAGATAATTAGTCACTATCTTAAGCCATATATACCTCTGCTTTGTATCAACTGCGACTCCTTCACAGGCAATATTATCCTCGTCTATATGCTGTATAACATTAATCTTCATTACATATGACGGTGCCTTGTCATCATTCCTCACAGCAGCTTCCATGAACAGTCCAAACTTAAGAAATGTATTCTCGTCATAATAGCATGTAAGTCCTGCATTCTGTCCCATAGCCATGGGATTAATCCTCATCTTGCATTCTGCATCAAATTTAAAATGCTGCTGTCTTCTCAGGACAACATTACGTGCTTTCATGCTGCTAAGATCCGCAACGCTTCCGTGTATCTTAAGAATTCCTGCCTTAAGCTCTATTCCGTCAAGCTCAGGAGCGCGCGGGAACATCCACTGTGTATCAAGATACGGCTCTGAGAAATCATCCTTAAGCAGCTCATCATATACACATTCCTGAAGATCCGGCTTAATCTGTAATACACTCGGTCCTTTAAGGCCATTTACTATCGGCCATCCGTCTTGTGTCCACTCAATCGGATCGAGCGCTGTCTCTCTTCCGAGTATACTGTATCCGCCGCCTACCATTCTTCCGCACAGATACACCATATACCAGTCACCGTTCTGAGTCTGTACCGGCTTACCATGTCCGCAGCGCTGTATTGCTGCTCCCTCGTCATTCTGTCTCATTATCGGATTATACGGGCAGCTTTCGTAATTACCCATAAGTGTCCTGGAACGCGCCACGGTTATTCTGTGTCCGGGACCGGTTCCGCCCTCTGCCTGGAACAGATAATAATATCCATCCTTCTTAAGCAAGTGTGGTCCCTCCGGCGCTCTTTTGTTGCTTCCGTAATAAAGCATCTGCG
>CAMBEF010000145.1 GCA_945865495.1 uncultured Bacteroides sp.
CACAAATCCTGCATATGAAAAATCTTATTTTCACACTTACATCCGTTCCATATAAAAAAACTGTGACCGGAAAGCCCAGTCACAGTCCTTTAATTATGCACCTGTTGGCGGATATACATAGAGCAGTGCCTGTTCAGATGCAGTCGTTCCATCCGCATCCGTAAGTGTATATGTTACCGCATATATACCGACATTAGCATATGCATAGTCTTCTGTCACAAGCTGTCCGTTAACATCTGAGATGAGATATGTAACAAACGGTGTTGCGTCGATACCTGCTGAGCTTACTGCTATTACGCCGTCAAGCAGATTAACCGGAGAACCAAATGTTGTAGATATCTCCTTTTGCGTAACCGTAAGCTGGAAGCTTGTTGCAGCCACTGTTGGCATATAATAGAAGAAACCAAGATCCATATCTACATAACCATTGAATCCCGGGATTGCATTGGTTACACCAAACTGCCACATCTGATATGGGAATGATGTTGCAGGAAGTGGTCTCTCAAACATGTAGATATTGCTTGTGTAATAATAATCATTATAATAATTAGCCATCCAGATCTTATATGATGCACTGAGTGATGCAGGCTCAAACGTATTATAAAGATCATTCTTGCATGCATATACCATAGGTGTATATCCGTAGCTTGCAACAGTGTTACAGAATGCAGCTGCAATCATGTTCATTGTCAGCTGGTTCTGTGGTACAAGCGCAACTCTGTAATCACTTGCTGACTCCCAGTCAAATGCTACCGGATATGTAATATTGTACTGCTGGCAAAGCTGAACCGTAAGGCAAGCCTCTTCATATGCCTCTACAATATTAGTTGCCTGTGAGAAGAAGTACACGCCGCACTGAATACCTACAGACTGTGCTGCCTGAATATTCTGCACGAAGTAAGGGTCTATATAAAGTGATCCGTCCCCTGTGCTTCTTCCCGCACATTTAATCATTGCAAATGAGATTCCTGATGCTTTGGCTGCTGCCCAGTTAATATTGCCCTGCCACTTAGATACATCAACACCATACACGTACATAGGCGTCTCTGCAAACTTAACTGCCGCAGACTGCTTAGCTCCTCCATTATCAATATATTCCTTCCTGCCTCCCATTACTTCGTTCTCAGAAGATGTGTCAGCTGCAATTGCAAGCTTTTCTACAGGAATAAGTTCAAACTGCGTATTAACAATATTCTGCGCATCTGCATTGGCAATTGTATCCGCTGCCTTTGCTATCTGCTCATCATCAGTATAATCTGAAGCACTGATTCCAAGGTCTTCTGTTGTAAATGCACCCTTAGCATCGCTGCCTGTCATCTGTGATGTTGTGTCATCCGCTGCTGTCACTGCAGTATCTGTAACTGCCTGTGTATTCAGCGCGCTGATATCCGTACTATTGTTAACACTGTTTGAACCTGCAGCAACGCATGCAGCTGTAATAACGCCTGCAAGAGTAACTGCCATAACAGATTTTGCCATTTTACCGTTTAAAAATCTTTTTAATCTCATTTTTCTTCTTTCTTTCCATTAAAACTAGTTGTTATGTTTTGTTATAATCTTCTTAGGACACTTCTCGGCACACTTGCCGCATCCTGTACACTTATCATAATCGATATGTGCTATGTTGTTCTCTACAGTGATTGCACCGGATTCACACTGCTTTGTACAAAGCATACATCCGATACATCCCGTTGAACATACTGCCATTACGTCCTTGCCCTTATCCTTTGATGCACAGTTAACAGTAAGCGGTGCATCGTAAGGAATAAGTTCAATAAGATTTCTTGGACATGTCGCAACACACTTGCCGCATGCCTTACATTTTTCCTTATCTACTACTGCTATTCCGTCCACTACATGAATTGCATCAAACTCACATGCCTTTACACATGAGCCGTATCCCATACATCCATATGTACATGCCTTTGAACCGCCATTAGGTACAAATGGCATCTGTGTACATTCCTTAACTCCTGAATAGTAGTAATTCTCTTTTGCCTTGTTACAGTCACCTGCACACTTAACAAATGCTGTCATGCGCTTACTGTCAGCAACTTCGGTTCCCATTATTGCCGCAATTTTGGCTCCTACAGGTGCTCCACCGACAGGGCATGCGTTAACGGGAGCCTCTCCCTTTGCTATTGCCGCTGCAAGTCCGTCACAGCCTGCATAACCACATCCGCCACAGTTATTGCCCGGAAGTTCTGCACGTATATCAACTTCCTTCTGATCAACCTCGACCTTAAACTTATCTCCTGCAACACCAAGGAAGATACCGATAAGAATTCCTGTTATGCCGACAACTGCGGCAGCTATAATAATTCCACTCATATCATATCCTCCTTAGACAAGTCCTGAAAATCCGACAAATGCTATTGACATAAGTCCTGCCGTAAGCAGAACAATTGGCATTCCCTTGAAGCTCTCAGGAACATCATTATCCGCAATACGTTCACGGATACCGGCCATAAGCACAATCGCAATTGTAAAGCCGATTGCTGTTGATACACCGTATACTACAGTCTCAATGAAATTGTAGCCATAAGATACACTGTTAAGTGCAACACCAAGAACCGCACAGTTAGTAGTAATCAGCGGAAGGTACACACCAAGTGCTGAATACAGTGCCGGACTTGACTTCTTAAGGAACATCTCAACGAACTGAACAAGTGCTGCAATTACGAGAATAAATACAATTGTCTGAAGATATTCCATACCTGTAGGTATAAGAATAAACTTGTAAATTAAATTAGAACATGCAGATGATATTGCAATTACGAATATAACTGCAACACCCATGCTGGCTGCCGTCTTTGTCTGCTTGGATACACCGAGGAACGGACACAGACCAAGGAACTGGCTCAACACAACATTATTAACGAGCGCTGCACTGATTGCTATGATAATCAGATTCATGTTTACCTCCATTTATTTGGCTTATTACAGCCTTCTGTCTATTATTCGGCGCTGCCTGTCTTATGTCCGGCACATGCAGTATTACCGCAGTGTCCGCAGTCTATCTTATCGCATCCTGCCTCAGCCGCAGTCTTCTTGCCTCTGATAATCTTGTTACGCACGGCAATTACCATTGCGAGTACAAAGAATGCTCCAGGTGCAAGTACCATTATGCTTACAGGTGGCATTAATTCCTCGGTATATACCGTAAGTCCGAAGAATGTTCCTGCACCGAGAATCTCTCTTAATGCACCGAGGATTGTAAGTGATAATGTGAATCCAAGACCCATTCCAAGTCCGTCAAAGATTGATGGAACTACAGGATTCTTAGAAGCATAGCTCTCAGCACGTCCAAGAATAATACAGTTAACTACGATAAGAGGAATATATACTCCGAGTGACTCGTTAAGTGAAGGAAGATATCCTTCAAGAAGCATCTGTATAACTGTAACAAATGATGCAACGATAACTATGTACGCCGGCATTCTTACCTTGTCAGGTATGATTTTTCTGAGGAGGGAAATCATGAAGTTTGACATTACAAGAACTGCCGTTGTTGTAAGTCCCATTCCCATACCGTTGATTGCTGATGTTGTTACCGCAAGAGTAGGACACATACCAAGAATAAGTACAAGTGTCGGATTCTCTTTGATTATACCATTATAAAGTCTTTCAATACACTTATTCAACAGAAACACCTCCTGTCCGCTTAATACCCTCTTTTGTAAGATTCTCAAATACTGCAAGTGCACTGTTAACACCCTTGGTAACTGCCTTAGATGTAATTGTTGCACCGCTTATTGCGTCAACATCGCCATCCTTTGCTGCACCGCTCTTGGTTACAACAAACTGTGATGCCTTCTTATTCTTAAAGTTAGACTGGAACTTCTCTTCCTTAGCCTTCATACCAAGTCCTGCTGTCTCGCTGATTGAAAGAATTGATATTCCGTTGACTGTTCCGTCTTTCTGGATACCTACTGAGAACTTGATGTCTCCGCCGTATCCGTCATTAGCAATTACAGTAACAACGAGTCCCTGATAGCTGCCACCCTTCATTGCTGCAACTACATCTGAGATCTCATCTTTCTCAATTCCTGCTGCTGCAAGAACTGATGCATAATTATCAGCCGGTACCGACTCAAGTGCCTTGAACTCATCAGCACCCTCGAATACATTACGATATGCATCCTGCTTTGCCTGCTCCTGAACCTTTGCTATAGGAGCCTCTGTTATCTTATGTACAAATCCGAGTGCCAGTCCGGCAATAAGTGTAATCGCAAATAAAATCAGTGCATCTTTTATAATAGCTTTCATATTCATGATTACTTTGCCTCCTTTTCCGGCTTCTTCTTACCGAATGACTTCGGAACAGTTGCCTTCTCAATAAGTGGTACAAGAAGGTTGCCAAAGATAATTGCAAATGAAACACCTTCTGCATTGGCACCGAACATTCTGAACAGACCTGTAAGGATACCAAGGATTATACCGAATACAATCTTGCCGTTAGGTGTAATAGGCGATGTAACATAATCAGTTGCCATGAAGAATGCTCCAAGCATAAGACCGCCGCCGCAGATCTCCTTAAGCATATACATAAAATCAAACTGATGTCCCGGTGCAAAGATAAGTATGAATACTGCAAATGAAGCTATGTAAGCTACAGGTATTCTCGGACTTATAATCTTCTTAACGAGAAGATATATAGCACCTATAAGGATTGCAAGGGCTGAAGTCTCACCGATTGTACCGGCTGTGGAACCGAGGAACATATTAAGAAGTTCCGGCTGTGCAAGTCCTGCTACTTCTTCTCCTCCCTTAAGGATTGCAAGAGGCGTAGGACCTGTATAGGCATCTGTTGCAAAATTAGACATCCACTTTGCAAATGAGATGAAAAGGAAACATCTCGCACCAAGTGCAGGGTTCATGAAGTTCTGTCCGAGTCCGCCGAAAAGCATCTTAACGATGATTATTGCAAATGCATCACCTATGATAAGCATTCCGATTGGAAGTGTTGCCGGGACGTTAAGTGCAAGAAGGAGACCTGTTACTGCTGCACTAAGATCACGGACTGTAATCTCCTTATGCATAAAATACTCATAAATTGCTTCTATGGCTACACATGCTGCAATACTTATAATTATTCTTGCAAGTGCACCAAGTCCAAAATTATATACACCAAATACGCTTGCAGGTATCAGCGCAATAAGTACATCAAGCATAATTGAAGATGTCGTCTGGCTGCTGCGCACATGCGGTGATGTTGAAACACTAAATAAATCGCTCACTGTTGTATATCCACCTTTCCGTTATTTTTTCTTTCTGCGGTTGGCAAGAACCTGCTTACGCATTGACTTAATGTACTGTGCAAGAGGTCTCTTCGCCGGACATGTGAATGAACAGCTTCCACACTCGACACACTCGACACCGTCAAGCTTCTCAAACTCTTCAATTCTGCCTTTTGATGCAAGTGTTGCAAGCTTTGCAGGAAGAAGATGTTCAGGGCATGCCTCACCGCACTTGCCGCAGCGGATACATGCTGAAGCCTTCAGATCCTTAACCGGATCCTTCTGAAGTACAAGCAGTGATGAACTTCCCTTAACTACAGGAACATCAAGTGAATACATTGCAAATCCCATCATAGGACCACCTGATATATACTTCTCCGGTTCACCTACAGGGCCACCTGCCGCGTCAAGAAGCTGTCTGAAATTCATACCGAGATATACATAGAAATTCTGTGGCTCCTTAACTCCGTCACCTGTAACAGTAAC
>CAMBEF010000146.1 GCA_945865495.1 uncultured Bacteroides sp.
TACTAAGTTCCAGTTTTGGGCTGAATGGACTGGAATTTAATTTTTCAATTTAGCTGTGTTAATTTTATATGATGAATGCCGATATATATTATGATTCCGGTGAAGCATCCGGGCAGCAGCTCAGCATGGATGCGTAATAGTATTGCTATAACCGTATTGCAGCACCGGCAACGTATTTTATTATATGCAAACGGAGGTTTATATTTATTATGCAGATAAGTTCAACATTGGGTCTGTCATCTATCCTTGATTATATGGATAGTGATAATGACAATTCAATAGAATCTATTCTTACAGCCAACAGCAATTACCGTACTACAATCCTTAAGCAGAAGCTGTCGGGAATAAGCAGCAGTAGCAGTGATACTGCCAAAGCTATTCTTAACGCCGCTGACTCAGCGTCTTCGTCACTTGACAGTCTTCTTAATAACACAAGTGAAGATGCCGTTGCAGATGTACAGAAGTTTGTTAGCAGCTACAACGCTATGGTCAAGAACATGAGCAGTCAGGGCGGCAAAATTAATGTTGCGTACCTTGTAGAGCTCGGCAAGGCATTTGTCGATAACGAAAGCAAGTTAGCTGCAATCGGAATAACCCGTTCTGAAAACGGACAGCTTGTAGTTGATACAGACAAGCTCAAGGCTGCAAGTCTTGATTCCATTAAAGCAGCTTTTTCAGGTGATGACAGCTATGCCTCAAGAATCAGCACAGATCTTGCAAGTATTACCAAGGTTACAACTGCTACTTCCGCAATGAGCGGCACAGCTTACAGCCAGAATTATTCAAGTGCTGCTACAATAAGTGATTCAACACAGTCACTCATGGATTCACTGTTTAATTCAAAGGCTTAGAATATACGCTTTTTCCATTGATATTTTCCCATGTCAACATGTCCGTCAACAAATCCTACTCCTTCATCCTTAAGGAGCTCAATCTGGCGGTTTTGTCCTCCAAATGCAAATGCCTTGGACACATCACCGTCTTTCGTCACGACTCTGTGGCATGGAATTACACCCGGCTGAGGGTTGGAGTGAAGTGCATACCCAACAACCCTCGACCAGTGTCTGTTGCCGGCCAGCTCAGCTATCTGCCCGTATGTGGCAACGCTGCCTCTCGGAATCTGCTTCACAACCTCATATATCTTTTCAAATGTATTCATATCAATTCCATTCCTGCCCGTTTTGCAGGGCATTTCATTCTACATCTGATGCTTTACAACTGCATATTCGTCACCCAATACATAATATGGGCAGTCATAATACGAATCCTGAAGAAAGCGTACCATCTCATCCTCATCGAGTTCCACTTCACATGTATAGCATTCGCATTCTTCATCATATACGAAATTATTACAGCTGTCACAGCTTGATTGTCTTGCCATATTTTTCTCCATTCCTGCCCGCATATACGGACATATTAGGTTTATGTGCAGGCACACGCTGATAGTATATCATATTTTTCATATATTTATCATCTGATTCTCGTTTAAAATCATTTAAAATATAAAAAGAGAATAAATAAAACACAATAAATATTGTAGCATCAGACAAGAAATATTATAATAATGGCATACTAAAATTAAACAATGAAAGGGGCGTTCCTTATGAAGATAATAATAAAGAATTTTAAGACTAATTCACTTATATCAGGAATTGCATTCACGCTTTTGGGTCTGCTTCTTGCAATATTTCCGACAGTGGCATCACAGTTTGTCGGATACATCCTCGGTGCAGTACTTGTAGTGCTCGGAATAATATCCCTTGTAAGATATTTTTCAACACTCAGCATGTTTGTGTGGTATCAGGGTGATTTTCTTCTTGGATTATTCGAAACACTTTTTGGTCTGTTTATATTTCTGAATCCCGGAATAGTAATGGCATCAATACCATTTTTCTTCGGACTTATACTTTTTGTCCATGGTCTTATAGCCATCGGGCCCGCAATTGAGCTTAAACAGATATATCCCGAAAGCCGCCGCTGGATATTCTCACTTGTCCTTGCACTTATAAGTGTATTGCTTGGATTTATAATATTCAGCAACCCGTTTGGCACTGTTGATATCACACTTAGGATAGTCGGTGCATGCCTTATTTACAGCGGTATAAGTGATTTTATCACCTATATCAGAGGCCGCAAGGCTGACAAGACAGTTAAACGCAATCCTGACGGCTCAATAGACGGATATGTTGACGTAGATTTCAGGGATGTAAAATAACATGTAACAAATAAGCTGACAAAAAGCCGGTACAGATATTATCCTGTGATAAATCTCTGTACCGGCTTTTCTGCGCCATCAGCATGCCTGCTGGAATTCCTTAAGTATCTGTCTTGCCTTAGGATTAAGGCTCTTAGGAACCTGTATCTGTACTGTAACGTACTGATCTCCGTGAACCGATTTGTCTTTCATTGATACAATTCCCTTACCCTTAAGTCTTATCTTACTTCCTGACTGGGTTCCTTCGCGAATCTTACACTCAACATCCCCATACAGCGTGTGAACTCTTGCCTCTCCTCCGAGAGCTGCCGTTGTAAACGGAACATCTACCGTTGTATAGACATCCATTCCTTTTCTCTCATATCCGGGCTTGTTAAGTACAGTGACGTTAAGATAAAGGTCTCCTGCAGCTCCACCGCCAAATCCCGGATTGCCTTTGCCCTTAAGCCTTATACTCTTGCCGGTATCAATACCTGCCGGTATATGAACCTTAAGTGTCTGTGAGCTTCCGCTGCCATCCTGAAGAGTTATCGTCTTATCACATCCAAAGGCTGCCTCATCAAAGCTTACCGTTATATCAGCATGTGCATCCTCACCCTTCATTGAATAACCACCTGAAGAGAAGCCGCCTGTTGAATAGCTGCCTGAAGAGAAACCTCTTCCGGCATGTTCAGAATGTCCCTGGCCGCTGAATCCGCCTCCGAACATTCCGCCGAATATATCACCGAATATATCATCCATATCACCGGCATTACCGTTAAAATGGTACTCCCTGTGCATTCCGCCATTGCCATATCCAAAAGGATTACCGCCCATGCCTGACTTTCTGCGTTCATAATCCTCTTCTGAAAATCCATTTTCAAAAGCGACATGACCATATTTGTCATAAAGCTTTCTCTTCTTCTCATCTCCAAGGACATCATATGCTTCGGTTACTTCCTTGAATTTTTCCTCTGCCTGCGCATTGCCCGCATTCGTATCGGGATGATACTTCTTGGCAAGTTTTCTATATGCTTTCTTAATAGCCGCTTCATCTGCGTTGCGGTCTACTCCGAGTACTTCGTAATAATCACGCTTCATAGCCATGTTCACCTCCAAACTATGTTATTGCTGTGCTATATGTTTTATAACACTAATATCATATTACGTCAAGCATTTTTGCAAATTATTTTTTATTATGATGCCGGTGTTAAAAGCTTATTATCAAAAAATGGGCTGCCACACAGCAAAAACATTTGCTAATGCGTCAGCCCCATTGCCCATCAATATAATTATATGCGTAATATTACTTCATGTTACTCTCTATCCAGCCCTTTATTACTTCCTTTGGCTGAAAACCTACCGTCTGTGATACCGGATGTCCGTCCCTGAATATAAAAAGTGCAGGAATGCTCGTAACGCCATACTTTGATGAAAGCTCCATGTTAGCCTCTGCATCCGCATTAAAAAATGCTACATCCCCCATCTCTTCTGAGAGCTCCTCAAGTACAGGTGCCAGCATATTGCATGGTCCGCACCATGTTGCTGAAAAATCCACAAGTGCGCATCCACTTGCCTTAACTTCGCTCAAATCATTATTTTTAATCTTCTTAACCATACTAATTCACATTCCTTTCCGCAACGTATTAAGATAGTCAACCGTCGACAGCGCTGCAACATTGCCCTGACCTGCTGCCTTTATATACTGATACGGGGTTCCCGTGATATCACCGCATACAAAGCAGCCTTTAATATTCGTACTCATTGACAGGTCTGTGCTCACATGTCCGCCATTCATCTGCAATCCCGGAACAAGTCTGTCTGCTGCTATATTATCCCTTATAATGAATATGCCGTCAACCTTTTTAATTCCATGCTCACATACAAGCGTATCCGCCTTAAGTCCTCCTGTAATCTCTTTTGGTATATCAGATATAACCTCCGGATTCTGATATTTTCCGGATACAGAGTAATTCTGCACGGCATGTCCATCTATGCATCCATCTATGCCGCATTCCTTATATTCCTTTCCGAATACAGGCAGATAATACACCTTTTCGGATGTCTCCGCAAGAAATTCCGCCTCTGCCTCAGCTTCTTTGGAATATCCTATAACAGCCACTGTCTTGTCCTTATAAAACAAGGCATCACATGTAGCGCAATAACTCACGCCTCTCCCTACATAATCATCCTCACCCGGCAGCGAAGCCTCAGATACAACCCCGGTTGCCAGTATAACTGCTGATGCCTCAATCATGCCATCTGACGTCTGAAGTGAGAAATAACTCCCCATCGAATATACCATGCTCACTTTTGTATCGGTAATCTCTATTCCAAGTGACTTAAGCTGCTTATCATATGCATCAGCGAGCCCGTCACCGCTTATATCAGGAAGACCCGGATAATTCTTAATCACATGTGCTTTCCTGATCTTCCAGCTCATTGCCCCAGGACCTATCAAAATAATATTTATATTACGCACTTTTGCCGTAATTGCAGCCGATACTCCCGCCGGCCCTGTTCCTATTACTGCTATATCGTATCTCATGGCTCTCCTTGTATGAAATAATCAACAATAACTATATTTCTTTTATAATAAAATAACACACTTGTCAAGGTGCGACTATTGTGTCATATCAATGTCATACAACATGATATGTACTCTAATATCCGTACCTGAAAAGTGTGCCACGAGATATATGCTTTTATGCATAAATGTGTAATTTTAATATGATTGCGGCACTGCAATACCGCCTTTAACAAGCTCTGCCGTTGTGCCGTCTTTCTTTGTGCCGGCCTGCTCATCAGCGGTTCTCAATGCACATATTAAAAATATAATTCCGATGATGAAGAATACGGCTATCATTCCAACGCCTTTATTGACGCTTCCTGTTATCTGCGATACAACGCTTACGACTGTTGTACCCATGAATGATGCGCCTTTGCCGCATATGTCCATCAGCCCGAAATATTCTCCTGACTGCCCGGCAGGAATGATTTTTGTAAAATAAGAGCGTGAAAGCGCCTGTATTCCTCCCTGAAACATTCCAACAACTATAGCAAGTATCCAGAACTGTGCCTGTGTATGTAAAAACATTGCAAATACAGAAATTCCAAAATACGCAATGATACATACAATAATCAGCTTCTCTGACTTTATCTTCCCGGACAGCCTGCCAAATATGATAGAACACGGGCTACTATCTGCGTAACGAGCAACGCCATCAGAAGGCCTGTGCTGTCAAGTCCAAGTGCCTGTCCGTATGCCGTAGCCATATCTATTATTGTATACACTCCGTCTATGTAGAAGAAAAATGCAAGGAGAAACATGTGGTCCTATGTCAAGAAAAAGTACAAATTAAATGTGACCGTTTTTCCTAAATTGTATTTCTGCTTATCCTGCTATTTTTACAGCAGATTTAGCCATAGCTCTTAAATATTTTGAACCGACTGAGCCATTCCCTTTTTAACAGGGCATGGAACGATT
>CAMBEF010000147.1 GCA_945865495.1 uncultured Bacteroides sp.
AGATTAGTCTTGGTGACTGGAGTTCAGACGTGTGCTCTTCCGATCTTGTGCTATGAGATAGGTCTTTATTATGAAGCAGCAAATGATTATAACGAGGCAGTTGTATGGTTTATCAATGCATATTCCGAGACTGACAGCATCCTTGACATACATACAGGCGGTGACCTCGCCCTTACACATCTGGTATCATGCTATGACAATATCATCAATGCGCTTGAAGCCTCCGATGACAGTTATGACTATGAGCTTATCGAGGCATACCGCACTGAACGTGACCAATACCAGCATGCACTTGATAATTGGACGCTTCCAAATGAGCTTGCATAGCAGACTTTTCAGACTTCTGCTCTGCATATTTTATAACACAATAACACAAAAAGCTTCCACACTGTCCTGGCAGTTCAGTGCGGAAGCTTTTATATTTTAACAGGCTGTATTTTAATTAATCCTCATCTTCTTCAGCAACATTATCAACTACACCCGGTCTCTTTTTAGCCATCTCATCGCTTGCAAGATATTCATCATAAGTTGTCATCTTGTCGATAAGCTGTCCGTTAGGCATAATCTCCATAATTCTGTTGGCTGTTGTCTGGATAAACTGATGATCGTGTGATGTAAACAGTGTTACTCCAGGGAACTTGATAAGTCCATTGTTAAGTGCAGTGATTGACTCCATATCAAGATGGTTTGTAGGGTCATCAAATATAAGAATGTTGGCACCTGATATCATCATCTTTGAAAGCAGGCAGCGAACCTTCTCACCACCGGAGAGGACCTTTACCTTCTTCATTCCGTCATCACCCGCAAAAAGCATTCTTCCAAGGAAGCCTCTTACATATGTTGTATCCGGATCAGGTGAATACTGTGTAAGCCACTCAACAATTGTGCTGTCGCTGTTGAATTCAGCACCGCTGTCCTTAGGAAAGTATGCCTGCGAAGTTGTAACACCCCACTTGAATGAACCCTCATCCGGCTCAATCTCACCTACAAGTATTCTGAAAAGAGTTGTTGTTGCAGCTTCGTTAGAACCAACGAATGCTATCTTATCATCATGTCCTACGATAAATGATATGTTGTCAAGTACCTTTACTCCGTCTATTGTCTTGGAAATGCCGTCAACAACGAGCACGTCATTACCAATCTCTCTGTTAGGTCTGAAATCAATGTACGGATACTTACGGCTTGAAGGACGAATCTCATCAAGCTCAATCTTCTCAAGAGCACGCTTTCTTGATGTAGCCTGCTTTGACTTTGAAGCATTGGCTGAGAATCTCTGGATAAAATCCTGAAGTTCCTTTATCTTCTCTTCCTTCTTCTTGTTAGCTTCCTTCATCTGACGGATAAGTAACTGGCTTGACTCATACCAGAAATCATAGTTACCTGCATAAAGCTGAATCTTGCCATAGTCGATATCTGCAATATGTGTACATACCTTATTAAGGAAATATCTGTCATGGGATACAACGATAACCGTATTGTCAAAGTTAATAAGGAACTCCTCAAGCCACTCAATCGCATCAAGATCAAGGTGGTTAGTAGGCTCATCAAGGAGCAGAATATCAGGATTGCCAAAAAGTGCCTGTGCAAGAAGCACCTTTACCTTAAGACTTCCGTTAAGATCCTTCATGAGTGTGTAGTGATACTCTGTATCAATTCCAAGTCCGTTAAGCATTGTTGCTGCATCTGACTCAGCTTCCCATCCGTTCATTGTTGCAAACTCTGCCTCAAGTTCACTTGCCTTGATTCCGTCTTCCTCTGTGAAATCCTCCTTTGCGTAGATTGCATCCTTTTCCTTCATTATCTCATAAAGACGCTTATTACCCATGATTACAGTGTCAAGCACCGGGTATTCGTCATACTTAAAGTGGTCCTGTTCGAGGAAAGAAAGTCTCTGTCCCGGTGTAATAATTACATCTCCCTTAGTTGGCTCAATCTGACCTGTAAGAATCTTAAGAAATGTAGACTTACCGGCACCGTTTGCTCCAATAAGACCATAGCAGTTACCTTCTGTAAACTTAATGTTTACATCCTCAAAGAGCGCCTTTTTGCCCAGGCGCAATGTAATATTGCTGGCTGCGATCATGTAAACCTCCAAAAAAATTCAATCAATAAAAAAACACAACACTTCTATTGTACAAAAATCTGTAAAAAAAACAAGTACTTTTTCAATTTAAAGTGATTTAAAGTGATTTCGTGATTTAAAGTGTATTTAAAACATATTTCTGAGATTGCCTGCACTAAGCTCATCCCCAAAGAGGAACTCTTCGCAGACAGCCTCGACATTATCCTCTGAATATTCGACCTGCCTTGAAAATACTCTCACAAGCTTTATTATATCTTCCCTTGTAACATCGCCGTTCTGCTTCTTGGCAAGCGCTGCAAGCATCTGTCTTATCACAATGCAGCAGGCCGCCGCAAACTTAACCTTATCAAGCTGATTGCAGTCCCATACGGCTTTCATATAATATCTGAAGATAAAATATTTCATAAGATTCTCCATAAGGAGCTCATAATCAGGTATTACAGAACACAACTCATCCGTCAGCTCCATGAAGCCTTCTTCCTCAAAGATTGTCTGTCTTATAAGTGATGACCATTCCTCCCACGAAGAATTGAGCCGCTCAAGACCGTCATATATATCAAGCAGAAGTATATAGTTATCAGCCGGTTCCCCACTTGTCTCAAGCTCATATTCCTCAGGCTCTTCGTTAATCTTCTCCTGAAGCCTGACGGCATACTCAAGCACATCTGAAATTCTTGACTTCACCGGTCTTGTCCTGTCCTCAAGAATGTTAATAATATCGGCTCTTGCCTCAAGAAGCATTCCCGCATCCGCTTCCTCTGAATCTCCTGTTTCTTCCCGTGTATCTGTTTCTTCACAATTCTTTTGTTCACCGGCTTTTTCACCGGCTTCTTCATCAGCATCTGTATCTTCATGCATTTCCATATCTTCATCAGCCTTAGTATCGGTTATATCAAGCCTTCCTTCATCAAAAAGTATAAGTGCTTCTGCAGCCTCGCACGCAAGTCCCACACCATGCTCCGTTACCTCTGTTCCGGCCTGTACATATGTAAGACTGTAGCGCGGAAATTCCCTGCACACAACTCCCATATGCTCTTCTCCAAGGTTAACACATATGCTGCACAGTCCTTCGGAATCAAGGTGAGGACACTGTCCGCCCACAAGCCTGAAGCATGTATCCCCGTCCTCATCCGTCATGAGTGAGTCTGCTATTCTGCTGCCTATACTGCCTCCAAGACTTCTGTAATAATCCTCAGTTTTCTTATCAAGCTCTATAAGCCATCCGCCACGGCAGCAGTTATCACTGCATTCCGATGCCGTACATCTGAATTCATCATAGTAATGTGGTTTTCTGACAATCATTGTGTCTCCGTTTCTGCACAACGCGTGCAAACTGGTATTATTATTTTTTCGGTAATTGGATATTTTATTATATCCATAATAACATTATTATGATGCAGAGGTCAGGAGAATCTGAGACTCAGGCATCAATATTTAAGACGAAAGAAGGTATTCTAATGAACAGTTCTAAAAAGTTAGACGTTAAAACATTAACATTCACTGCGCTGTTTGCAGCCCTTACTTATGTAGCAACAGCAATAATCAAGATTCCTACTCCCGGCACCGGCGGATATATTCATCCCGGTGATGCAATCGTGGTATTAAGCGGAATTATATTAGGTCCTGTATACGGCGCTCTTGCTGCCGGAATAGGCTCTGCCATGTCAGACCTTCTCGGAGGCTACTTCTTATATGTCCCTGCAACATTTATCATAAAGGCTGTTATAGCGGCAGTTGTTGCAGTTGTATATTCAAAGCTTCCGCCCTCATTATTCTGCTCAGTAAAATGTATAATATGCGGAATATTCTCTACAGTAATCTTAGCAGCAGGATATCTCATATTTGAATTATTCATATACGGTGCAGGCGCACTTGCAAGTGTTCCAGCCAACATTGTACAGGGTGTTGCAGGCTTTATTATCGCTGCTGTTCTTCTTCCTGTGCTTCAGAAGATAATTCCAAAAGAAGCTGTTTAAGCTCATCCATCGACGATACTATATATGTTGCGCCTGCGGCCTCAAGCTCTCCGGGCGCAGCATATCCAAAGTACACTCCCACAGATTCTATGCCACATTCATTGGCACCGATTATATCATGCTCACGATCTCCGACCATGATAACATCTTTTTTGTCATCTTCACCTATTCCAAACTTTTCAAATACTTCCCTTATTACATCTGCTTTGACGCAGCTTCCGTTTATCTTGCCTCCGGCAACCACATCAAGATACGGACGCATTCCGTATTCATCGACAATTCTCTCGGCAAATATGTCAGGCTTGGATGTTGCGAGCGCAAGTCTGGCTCCCTGCTTCTTAAGTGCATCAAGCATATCTGTGACACCGTCATATATGCTGTTTTCAAATATTCCTACATCTTTATAACGCTCTCTGTATCTTTTTACAGCTTCCTTAGTATCCGCATCATTAAGTCCGTAATACTCCTTAAATGACACTTCAAGCGGAGGTCCGATGAACTTTATCAGATTATCAAGATCCGGTTCATGTATGCCGATAGAATCAAGTGCATATTGGACACTTTTTGTTATCCCCTCCTTCGGCTCTGTGAGCGTTCCGTCAAGGTCAAAAAAAATATATTTTTTCATATTAAACTCTTACCTTAGTTCCCTTAGTATCCCTGTGTGCAAGCTTCATCCTGCCAAGGTCAATTGTTTTTCCGCAATACTCTGTGCTTACGTCCTCTGTATTACCGATAAGGTACACATCATCAACCGTGTCATCCTTAACAAGCTTTATTCCCCTGACGCCGACTGCATTTTTCTTCTTCTGCGGTATCTCTGTAAGTGGGAACTTTAAGAATACTCCGATCTCAGTCTGAACCACAACATTCTGGCTGCTCTCGATCACTTCATCCTCAGCCATTGACCCGTCATAGTTAAATCTTGAATATACCTCTACTGTCGCATCTGTCTTAAGTATTGCTGCAACACTGTCACCATCAGCCAGCTTAGTTGCTGCAACAGTCTTTTTGGACGCTTCAAATTCAGAAGTATCCACAAGCTTCATCATTCCCTGCTTTGTGACAAAAAGCAGCTTGCAGCCTGCTATATTACCTGCTGCACTTAAGAATACTATATTCTCGCCGCTGCTGTCATAATTGCCGACATTGTCAATAGGCACGCCCTTATCACGGAACTTTGTAAACGGGAGATCTATAACCTTTATCTGGTGGAGATTGCCATTATCTGTAAATATATATATCTTGTCTGTGTTCATGCATTTGAAGATGTATTTATTTTCGTTATGCACAGCCTCCATATTACGCTCATATGCCGCAATATCAATAGTCTTTGAATATCCGAAGCGGTCCATTATAAATACAACTTCCTGCTCCTTAACCTTCTCCTCTTCAAACACCGCTGCCTTGGCGTCTTCGATAACTGTCTTTCTCGGAAGCGCATACTCCTTCTTAATTGCCTGAAGGTCTTTCTTGATTACGTTCTTCATTGCAGTTCTGCTTCCAAGTATCTTCTCATACTCTGCAATCTTCTTAAGAGTCTGCTCGTACTGCTTCTGAAGCTCTAATATTTCAAGTCCTATGAGACGGTACAGACGCAGTTCGAGAATTGCTGAT
>CAMBEF010000148.1 GCA_945865495.1 uncultured Bacteroides sp.
CCCCACCACCCCCCCCCGCCCCACAACCCCCCCCCCCCCACCACAGCCCCCCACACTCCCGTATGGTAACTGAAAGGGGGACAGACAATGTTTGGAAAACGAAAAGAGGCACACACTGCCGGGTCTTACTATGCAGGACTTGATTACGAACAGGCAATGAGAAAATATGCTGACATGATAACAAGAATCTGCATTATGCGGTGTGGAAATACCGAAGATGCCAAGGATTGTTTCCAGAATGTCTTCATTAAGCTTTATACCGCGGAAAAGCATTTTGAGACGGAGGAATATCTTAAAGCATGGCTGATTCAGGTTGCAATACACCAGTGTACGGATTATCACAGACAGGCATGGAACAGAAAGGTCGCACTTGAGGATGATATTACAAAATTAGATATACATTCGGGAAAGAGCGATGAGTATGAAGAAGAATCGGAACTCCTACTTATGGTAAAAAAGCTGCCGGATAAGTATAAGGATGTTCTTTATCTCTACTATTATGAGGAGTACAGCGTGGCACAGATTGCAAAGCTGCTTGGCTCCAATGAGAATACAATTAAGTCGGTTCTTAAAAGGGGAAGAGATAAGCTTAAGATTATGATAGGAGGAATGGGCAATGAAATGGTTATCTGAACTTGATGATATTAAGACACCGGATTCCTGGATTGAAGATACGCTTAATATGACTTCAAGAAAGGAAGATAACAGGGGACGAAGAAGAGAGGAAAAGCGAGGCAGTGTAGTAAAGATGCATAAGGGAGCAGGCAATATCGTTAAGGCGGCAGTTGTGGCAGGAGTGCTTATTGCCGTATCAGGGGGAAGTGTTTATGCATATAATCAGTATGTTGCAAAGTATTCAATGTCTAACACGGCATCATCATTAGACCACATGGGGCAGAGCGTTGATGAGGATGGCAATGTTTATTCATATGATGCAGCACAGAAGGTAAACGAGACAGCGGTATCAAGCTCGGATGCACTGTCGGTAGAGGCAACAAATGTGATAACCGAGGCACATCAGGCAGTGATCACACTTGCTGTTAAGAGTAAGAACGGAGAGCCTATTGTATATAATGATGAGACAAGGTTATCATATCCCGCACGTCAGAGATTTGAGACTGCAATGGTAATTATAGATGATGTTCCAATCAGCGGCTCGGGAGTTTCTTCCGGCGTATGGGTACAGAGGGTTGATGATGCATCAGTTCCTTCCGAGGCAAGATTTGAGCTTACAGTAAGAGCATCAAGTGTTGACTTTGCCGGCAAGGATATGAAGGTCAGACTTACAAACTTTGTGGATTCATGGGAAGTAACCAAAGGTATAGGCTTCAGTTATGACAGCGTTGCCGATATCCTTGTGCAGGGCAAGGCGGCTGACAGCAGCAGCTTTAAGAAGGTTGAGAAAGGTAAGTACGCGGACGGCTCATCACAGTATGAGTATGCACTTAATCCGGGAAGCTATAAGATTAAGTTCAGTGAGCAGTATCCTGATGCATATATCGATAATATGGGCTTTGGACCAAGAACAGATTATGACAATACGAATGCATTTTATATAACTGTTGTTCTGGGCAGGGATGCAGATGCTCTTGAGAAGCTGTGTTTCCAGAACAAGACAACAGGAATGATGTATAATTCAACATCAATAAGAAAGCTTGATGACGGAAGAATACAGGTATCCGTATCGCCTAATCAGGACAGACAGTATTCCAGGACCAACAGCGGTGTATATCAGAATTCCACAACAGATATGCTTAAGAATTACCGCCTTGTGCTGAACAACCCTGATAAGGAGCCGCTTACAGGCAACAGATATGAAGGCACATGGGAGTTCACTGTTAAGTCAGATGAGAGTCAGGCAGTAGCAGACAGGGTATTAAAGAATCTTGATATCACATCGGACATAACAAGTAACTACGCAGTTACCGGAATAAGACAGGTTACACTTACCGATACTGAATTTGCAATGGAATTTGATACAGATTATACAAAGTGGGGCAATGACAAGACTCTGTTCACAAAGTTCCAGAAGAGCATAAAGATTGTAATGAGCAACGGAAGTAAGATATCACTTGGCAATAAGATTGGCGGCGGCTGGTCAGACAGAGAGACGGCAGCCGAGATGGACGGCAGGCTTCCTACATTTATCGATGCTGATGATGCCGTAGGTATAGAGATTGGAGGACATCTGTTTAAGTTTGAATAAAAACCGGTACAGAATCTGATACCAAAGAACGGACTGATATTCGGGCAGATGTGTTCACCCGCACGTATAATGTGTAATATACTATTATTATAACATTATATGTGCGGGTGATTTTTTTGGAAAATGAGCAGACGGGCAGCCATATTACGGTAGCAGTTCTTGATACCGGAATATATCCACACAGAGATTTTGGCAGCAGGATAGCTGTATTTAAAGATTTTATAAATGGTCATTCTAATGCATATGATGACAATTCACACGGAACGCATGTGTCGGGAATAATAGCAGGTGACGGTACGGCTTCACGCGGCAAATACAGAGGCATTGCACCCGGATGTAATATTGCGGCAGTCAAGGTACTTGACAGAAATGGGGAAGGGAGCTCTAAGACTGTTGTTGAAGGAATAAAGTGGGTCATTGAACATGCGGAAGAATATGGAATACGAATAATAAATCTTTCATTTGGAACAACACCTGAATCGACTCAGGGGGAAGAATCGGTTCTGGTAAAGGCTGTTGAGGAGGCCTGGGACTGTGGTATAACAGTTGTGAGTGCGGCGGGAAATAACGGACCCGGACGTGGAACCGTGACTGTTCCCGGAATAAGCCGCAAGATAATAACTGTAGGGTCACTCGATGACAGGATATATACAGATGAACGTGGAAGAAAATATGCCAATTACTCCGGAAGAGGGCCTACAAAATCATGTATTGTCAAGCCGGAGATTGTTACTGCCGGTTCCGGAATAGTGTCGTGTTCTAATAAGAGGGACGGCTATACCGTGAAATCCGGCACATCTATGGCTGCACCTATAGTTACGGCGGCAATAGCCCTTCTGCTTCAGAAAAAGCCGTATCTTACGCCGGCAATGGTGAAGATGCGCCTCCATGACACGGCAGTTTCTATAAGACTTCCAAAGGAGCAGCAGGGATGGGGAATGCTTGATGTAAAGGCACTGCTTGATTCATAGTTTACTGTGGACTTAAAAGTGGTATAATTAAAAAGACACATTGAAAAGCCATGTTATGTGGCAGAGGCTGCGTGCGCAATTAGATGCGGGAACGGAGATTAGCGATGTTTGAGGAAATTGATTTAAAGAGAGAGTATACACTGGATGAAGAGATCAGCATAAAAGCAGAGATTGATGAGCTGGGAGACAGATTTGCACAGCTCCAGCAGAGACTTAAGAAGGCCGGAATTCCGGTTATTATTGCATTTGAGGGCTGGAGTGCTTCGGGTAAGGGAAGTCTTATAGGGAAGCTGCTTAAGTATCTTGATCCGCGAGGCGTGAAGATGTATTCGATTACATCTCCAAGTGATGAGGAATCAAGAAAACCATACATGAACAGATTCTGGATGAAGATACCCGGAAGAGGCGAGATAGCTATATTTGACAGAAGCTGGTACCATGACTGGATGACAAGCGGTAAAGAAAGTCATTCTAAGGATATAGAAGTGTTTGAAAGACAGCTTACGGATGATGCATATGTTATTTTTAAATTCTTCCTGCATATAACCAAAAAAGAACAGAGCAAAAGGCTTAATGAGCTTGAAGCATCCAAAGCAACAAAGTGGCGCGTAAGCGCACATGACTGGAAGCAGAACAAAGCATATGCCGTATGTAAGGAAGAATATGACTTTATGCTTGAGAAGACAAACTTTGAATATGCGGGCTGGAATGTAATATCAGGAATGGAAAGAGACGTGGCTCTCAAAGAAGTGCTCGAGACAGTTGTCAAGCGCCTTGAAAAGCTGTGCCGTAAAGTAGAAAAGGATGGTATACATTCTATAGAAGGCAGGGGAATACCTGTGTCAAAGATGGATTTTGAACTTGTCAGGAAGCCGCTTATTCAGGATGTAAGCCTTGACTGCACGCTTTCAGAGAAGGAATATCATAAGAGGCTTGACAAGCTTCAGGATAAGCTTCTTAAGCTCTCATATAAGCTCTACAAAAAGAAGATTCCGCTTATTATCTGTTATGAGGGATGGGATGCGGCAGGCAAAGGCGGTAACATTAAGAGAATGGTATCATGTTTTGATGCAAGGGATTATGACGTTAACCCGGTAGCTGCACCGGATTCATATGAAAAGGCAAGACAGTACCTGTGGAGATTCCAGAAGAATCTGCCTAAGACGGGACACATAGCTGTGTTTGACCGTACATGGTACGGACGTGTAATGGTAGAGCGTCTTGAAGGCTTTAATACGGAGACTGAGTGGAAGAGAGCCTACAATGAGATTAACGAATTTGAACAGGAGCTTATGGACTGGGGAGCAATTGTGGTCAAGTTCTGGCTCCAGATAGACAAAGATGAGCAGCTTGCAAGATTCAGGGAAAGAGAGAATAATCCGGCCAAGCAGTGGAAGATTACCGATGAAGACTGGCGCAACCGTGATAAATGGGATAAGTACGAAGTCGCTGTTAACGATATGATAAAATACACCTCTACCAAGGATGCGCCGTGGCATATCATTGAATCAAACAACAAGTATTACGCGCGTATAAAGGCAATAGAGACTGTTGTCGATGCAATAGAAAGCAGACTTTCTTAATGTGCATGCTTACGAATCGGTTCAAGTATTGATTCCGGAACAAACAGGTGGCCTTTGCCTGTGCCAAGGCTTATTGACGGCTTGTTGGCACCATGAAAATCAGAGCCGCCTGACGAAATCAATCCGAATTCCTTAGCAAGCCTGCGCATCTGGATCTCTTCTCCCATTGTATATGTTGAATATATACATTCCATGCCGGCAAGACCGTCTGCTTTGAGGGCAGCAAGCATGTCACGCATGACATCATTGCCGAGATGATACAGAGTTGGATGTGCAAGTATCGGCACACCTCCGGCATCGAGTATTATGCGGATTCCGTCGCCGGAACTCAGATAACGTCTGGGAACGAAGCAAGGGGCATTATCACCGACATAACGGTCAAATGCCTCTTTTTTGCTGCTCACATATCCATGTTTCATAAGATAATCTGCAAAATGTGCTCTTGTTATTACGGCATTTCCATAATCATTATCCATGACATCAAAGGATATATCAATTCCGTGCATCCTGAGCTTCCCACACATCAGGTGGTTGCGCTCATCCCTTGTAGTGCGGAGCTCTTCAAGCTTCGCGTTGAAAGCTTTATCTTTATCATTAATAAAAAGTCCCACTATATGGATTTCCTTAAAGCCTTTGTAGCTGCAGGAAAGTTCTATTCCGGGAATAAGCTCGACATTTGTACCGGCTGAAGCCAGGCGTGCATCATCTATTCCGTCAGTTGTGTCATGGTCTGTAAGCGCCATTGCCGAGAGCCCTTTCCTGACAGCTTCATCTATAAGCATCTTTGGTGTAAATGTGCCATCAGAATATGTTGAGTGAACGTGTAAATCTATAGC
>CAMBEF010000149.1 GCA_945865495.1 uncultured Bacteroides sp.
GCCTGATTGTTGGCATAATACCGCGCAAGCGGTACAGTAAGATCATAACGGAGAGCCGAATCCGCAAGTTCTCCGCCATTCTCGATTGCACGCTGAAGGTCCGCGCCTCTCTTCATTACAGGGAAGATGAGCTTCTCATTCTCTCCGCCCTGCTTACCTGTAAGATTCCCAAGGTGTTCCATTACAGGTGTCTCTATAAGCGAAAATCCATATGTTGCATATGTTTCTTTAATCATATTAATGACATGTTCACGAAGTCTCATGTCTGATGGGAGGAAATCATTCATTCCCTTTATTGGCGTTTTGATAAATCCCATTGTTATTATCTCCTTATGTTCCGGTTAATAAATACAGTTACATATCTTATGATAAATGCTGTTACATGTCCCACGCATGGTGGTCTGTATGAAGCAGCTTGTGTGCCACAGGTGAATCAGGTTTTTCAAAGAATTCCTCATACATCTTAAGCACATCAGGGTTCTCATGGCTGAATCTGATATTCTTATTGCGGTCAAGGCTGTACAGGATAGGTGCTCTGTCTTTTGCAAGTTCCTGTCCGTCACGGATAGGCTGTCCGCCGCCGCCTACGCATCCTCCCGGACACGCCATTACCTCAACAAAATCGTACTTCACTTCACCGCGCTTAATTGCATCAAGCAACTGTCTTGTATTGCCAAGGCCGTGGACCGTTGCTGTTCTTATCTCATTGCCGCCGACATTGAATGCTGCCTCTTTCCACGGGTTCATTCCTCTCACTGCACTGAATGCATCAGCATCAGGATTCTTACCTGTTACAAGATAGAACGCTGAACGGAGCGCTGCCTCCATAACACCGCCTGTCGCGCCGAATATTACGCCGGCACCGCTGTATGTTCCGAGTGGTGAATCGAAGTCCTCCTCCGGAAGGGCTTCGGGAATTATTGCCTCTCCTCTTACAAGCCTTGCAAATTCTCTTGTTGTAAGCACATAATCAACATCCTGTCCGTATCCTGCAGAACTCATATTATCATATGCCGCTTCCGCTTTCTTGGCTGTACAAGGCATAATTGAGACCGAACATATTCTTGACGGGTCTATATCCGCTTTCTTGGCAAAATATGACTTAACAACTGCGCCGAACATCTGCTGCGGTGACTTGGCTGTTGACAGATTATCCACGAATTCAGGATACTGTGACTTAACAAATCTAACCCAGCCCGGGCAGCACGATGTAAACATCGGGAATCTGCTCTTGTCAGGATTCTTAAGCCTTTCTATAAATTCAGTTCCCTCCTCCATTATCGTAAGGTCCGCTGAAAAATTGGTATCAAATACATAATCAAAGCCTATATGTCTGAGCACCGACGCAAGTCTCTTCTCTGTAGCCACATCCCCCGACATGCCGAGGTCCTCACCCCATGCCGTTCTGACAGCAGGTGCCACCTGAACCACGGTTATTGTCTCAGGGTCATTAAGCGCTGCAAGTACCTTGCCTATGTCATCTTTCTCTCTGAGTGCTCCTACAGGACAATGTGTCACGCACTGTCCACAGGCTGCGCAGTCCGCATGTTCAATCTTACGGCCGTTAGCCACATCCACAGTTGTTCTGCTGCCTGTATTAACTACATCCCATACATGAAGCGTCTGTATCTTGTCACATACCTGAATGCAGCGCATACACTTGATACATTTGGCATTGTCGCGGATAATCGGGAATTCAGGATTCCACTCATTATGCTCTATTCTTCCATTATACGGATTCTCTATACATCCCAGATCATTAGCAATCTTCTGAAGCTCACAGTTACCACTTCGTACACAGATTGCACATCTGCAGTCATGCTGTGAAAGTATAAGACGTACAATTGTCTTGCGTGTCTCACGTACCTTAGGTGAGTTGGTGAATATTACCATTCCCTCCTCAACCTTATTATTGCAGGCTGTTATAAGCTTCTCCTTACCTTGAATCTCCACCTGGCATACACGGCATGCTGCTATCTCATTAATATCGCGAAGATAGCACAGATGTGGAATCATAATTCCGATACCTGCCGCAGCATCAAGAATCGTAGTTCCCTCAGGCACACTTACCTGACGGTTGTTTATTGTAAGATTTACCATATCTCTGCTCTCCCTCCTTTAAAGTTACCATAGCCAAAGTGGTCGCACCTTAAGCAGCGTGAAGACTCCTGCTTAGCCTCTTCAAGAGTCATGCCGCATTCGATATGGTCAAAATTGCATTTTCTCTCATCCGCAGGCACATTGGTAAGATTAACCCTTCCGCACGCCGGCTTGTCTGCATGGCTTGCCGCCGGAATGTCTATATCAACGCTTATGAGATGATTGTATCCTAGATATTCATCTATATTGGCCGCTGCCACCTTGCCGGCAGCAATAGCACGTATTACTGTTGCAGGTCCTGTTACGCAGTCACCTCCGGCAAATACACCCGGTATGTTGATAATCTCGCCATCATCCATGGCTGTTATGTTGCCTCTCTTGACAGGCATTCCCGCCTCCTCAAAATGCCGGCTCTCGATACCCTGTCCGATTGCAACTATTACAATATCACAGGCGACCCTGACCTCAGGCTTTGATGAATCAGACGGTCTTGCCCTGCCCCATTCATCCATTCTTCCGATTATCTGCGGCTTAACCCACAATGCCACGGCATTGCCGTTCTCATCAGCCTCTATTCTTACCGGACTGCTGAGCTCCATAAGTTCACAGCCTTCCTCAAGTGCTCCTTCCACTTCTTCAGGAAGTGCTGTCATATCTTCCTTACGTCTTCTGTAGGCAATTATTGCTCTCTTAGCACCAAGTCTTACTGCTGAGCGCACACAGTCCATTGCAACATTACCGCCGCCGACAACAGCAACTGTCTTGCCCGTAAAATCAGGTATATTATCGTTACCTATATTATCAAGCAGTTCAACCGCCGACATAACATTATTGCTGTCTTCACCCTCTATTCCTATCTTCTTATCGTTATGGGCACCGATTGCAATATAAACGGCATCATACTGTTCTCTAAGATCCTTGATTGAGAAATTCTCACCAATCTTTGTATTATACTTAACTTCAACTCCTGTTGAAAGAACACAGTCAATATCTTCCTGAAGCCGCTCTCTTGGAAATCTGTAATTAGGTATTCCATATCTTAACATTCCGCCAAGCTTGGACTTCATCTCATAAACAACGCACTTATGTCCCATAAGAGAAAGAAAATACGCTGCACTGAGTCCGCTAGGGCCGCCTCCGACAATGGCAACTCTCTTACCGGTTGCTTCGGCACACGGAGGTGCAGGCACAACTCCCGCATTATCCACAGCAAACCTCTTAAGCCCTCTTATATTAACTGCCGTGTCAAACATACTTCTGCGGCATCTTGCCTCACATGGATGCTCACATATAAGCGCACACGCCGTAGGAAACGGATTATCCTTTCTTATAAGACGCACTGCGTCTGCATATCTTCCTTCATTAACAAGTGCTATATATCCCGGGATATCAACTCCTGCCGGACACAATGCAACACAAGGTATTGCCTGTGTTATGTGATTGGTACATTTACCATTTTTGATATGTGCGACATAATCATCACGGAAACCTTGAAGCCCCCTGAGTACCATATTAGCTGCCTCATATCCGATTGCACAGTCAGCCGAGTTACTTATTACCTTGGCAAGCTTTTCTATCTCACCAAGCGTCTCCATTGTTGCCTCTCCTTCAAGAACCTGATTAAGGTAATCGGCAAGCTGCCCAAGACCGACACGGCACGGTACACATTTACCACATGTCTGTGCATGGCATAGTCTTAGAAAATTAAGTGCAAGATCTACAGGGCATATTCCCGGAGGACTTGCCACAATACGTCTCTCAAGATCCTTATACAGTCTCTCTACAGTCTGACCGGCAACATTCTTAGTTGCAATTTTAAGTCTGCTCATATACGCTACGTCTCCTAATTATCTGTGTTCTTCCAATATCTTCTCAAGGATAACAACTGCATCTTCAATGCAGCCCGGGCAGCTTCTTAACACTTCTCCCGTCTCAACGCCCTTGAGATCTTTGCATACTATTGATTTGTTTTTGTTTTTAAATGTCTCAACAAGCTCTTTTGAAAGCTTATATGTCTGTCCCTTTGAATCAGGCTTTTCAAGGTTAGCCGAACTGTTAAGCAGGCCGAGTATTGTAACCGCCCCGTTAACTGCACCACAAGTTCCTTCCATGCATCCCATTCCAAGCCCCATGCCTTCTGTCAGACGGAACATAGCTGCCTCATCAATCCCAAACTCGTCACAAAAGCTGCAAGCCACAGCCTGTGCGCAGTTATATCCCCTGTTGTGTAATTCTGCTGCTTTATCAGTTCTGTTTCCCATATCTGTATTCTCCATTCCTGTATGCTTTTGGCACTTAATAGCATTTAGTTTTAATTATATACATTTTCGCTAAGCTATGCAATATTTGTTTATTTTATAACAGACACAAGGCAGAGCACCTCTAAATCCGGTGTTCTGCCTTGTATCTGCGCTTATCATCATACATTTTCACATCTGCCATGCGAGTGAGTTCATCCATTATATAATAGTTCTCTCTAGTTGATATCGCATATCCTGAAGCATATGATATTTTGACATCATTTGTGAGATTATATCTTGACACCGACATGTTAAGCCGCCCAAGCATGTGTTCTATATGTGCGCTTGTCGTATGTTCGACAATCATCATAAATTCATCTCCGCCTACTCTTGCAGCAAATGAATTATCATCCGCCGTCTGCGCAAGCATTCCCGCAAAGCTGTCTATCAGTGCATCTCCTTTTTCATGTCCCAGCCTGTCATTAACTTTCTTCAGATCATTAAGATCAAACATAATCACTCCGACATTATATGTATCCGGGCACGCTGACAGCTGCGCTATCTTCTCCTCACATGCGACTTTGTTATGTATACCCGTGATATCGGTATACGCTTTCTTCTCAGTTATCACATTACCATGCTCACATGACAGGAATATTCCGATAAGCATAATAAAAAGGACAATACTTATAACCATGCATATTCTTATTCCATACAGCTGTTCAATTTCGTGAAGTCTTGTAAGAACGTGCAGCATGTATAACTGTAATGCTGCCTCGCAAGCCATGATAATCACCTGTGATGTCCTGAGGAAGAACAAATATCCGTCTTTACCTTTCATTTTTCAACCATGCTCCTTCAGGCAACAATTATCATTTTGGCAAGTTCCCTGCCAACCCCTATTCTCGTATCCTTAAGTGCTATAACGTAATTACCGTTAACCTCAGAAACCACTATAACCTCTTCCCCCGGAACAAATCCCAGGCTTGCCAGATGATGTCTGACATCATCTTTACCGGCGATCCTCTGGATGATATATTTTACTCCCTTGTCTGCTAAATTGATTGGCATATCATTGAGTCTCTTTCATCGAATTAAAGTTAGCTATCACTAACACTTCTGTATAATACTCCAACATGCCGCTGATTTCAATATTTATTCATGTATTAATTCAAATACAACAAATACTATACAGCAAATGTCACTTGAATAA
>CAMBEF010000150.1 GCA_945865495.1 uncultured Bacteroides sp.
GGGGGGTTGATGCTCCGACTGATGTTCTGTCATTTCCGATGATTGATTATGAGACACCGGCAGATTTTGCATTCCTTGAGGATTCGCCCGTAGAGGATTATTTTGACCCTGATACGGGAGAGCTTCTGCTTGGTGATATCGTCATATCGGTGGAGAAGGTTATGGAGCAGGCAGAGAAGTACGGACACAGTGTAAAGCGCGAGCTTGCATTTCTTGTGGCACACAGTATGCTTCATCTGTTCGGCTATGACCATATGGAGCCTGAAGAGGCTAAGGTTATGGAGGACAAGCAGAATCAGATACTGCTTAATATTGGAATAACAAGAATGGAGGACTATATATGAGAAGAAAAGGGTTACTTAAAAAGTGTGCGGCGTTGTCGCTTGCATTGCTGATGTCAATGGGAACAATCACAGGATGCGGCAAGGGCGGTGATTCAATGATAGATACACTGCCGGCACAGAACGAGAGCAAGGTTGCAGATGCCAACACGGATTTAAAGACGGAGCCTGCAACAACTGATGCATCACATCCGAATGAGGCAAGAAGCAAGCTTACCGGTAAATGGGTGCCTGCGGATACTGCCAACAATTCGCCTGTATGTGTAATGTACAGCAACATCAAGGATGCGATACCACAGTCATCAATAAGCTATGCAGACATAGTATTTGAATCACTTGTTGAAGGTGGAATTACAAGACTTTGCGCATTCTTTGAGAATAAAGACAATCTTGTCAAAATCGGACCGGTAAGGAGCTGCCGACTGTATTATCTGTTCCTTGCCAAGGAATATGAAGCAACGTATGTACATTTTGGATATTCAGACCTTGCTGAAGAGTATCTTAAGATGGACAAGATGCATTCGCTTGACGGAATGGTATACTGTGGTTTCTACAGAAGTACAGACAGAGTTGCCCCACATAATGCGTATACATCATGGCAGGGGATTATGGACAGTGTGGCTGCCAAAGGATATCCTACAACATATCCTGAAGGATACCGTTCACCTCTTCAGTTCAATACTGATGATAATAATGATATAGACCTCTCCGGGGATCCTATTGCACAGAAGTGTAATAAGTTTGTTCCGGGCTATCCATACAATAAGCCGTGGTTTGAGTATAATGCCGAGGATGGGCTTTATTACCGTTATCAGTTCGGTGATGCGCATGTTGACAAGGAGACAGGTGAACAGCTTGCATTCAAGAATATCCTTGTGAAGTATGTTACGGGTGATTATGTTGACGGAACACCAGACTATGTTAACTCAGATGCCGGCATGGCTCTCTATATAACAGACGGATATGCAGTCCCTGTTACATGGTGGAAGCTTGAGGAATTCGGACAGACATATTATTATGGCGCTGATGGCAAAGAGATTACTGTTAATCAGGGTAAGACATTTATCTGCTATGTTGAAGAAAGATACAAAGATGATGTAGAAGTACTTCCGTAAAACGAAGTATAACACGTTGAAGCCTGCAAAAGGAGGAATTTGTATGACAGAGATTGAACTTCTTGATGAGGCAAGGCATGCGATGCTTAATGCATATGCACCATATTCAAACTTCTGTGTTGGTGCAGCACTGCTTGCAGATGATGGTACGGTATATACCGGATGCAATATTGAGAACGCATCATACGGTGCAGCAATATGTGCCGAACGCGTTGCGATAGCCGGATGTATATCTGACAAAAAGAGGCATATACGCCGGATAGCTATATGTTCAACGAGTGGGGATGAGACATTTCCATGCGGAATATGCAGGCAGGTTATGAGCGAATTCATGGATGAAGATTCGCAGATAATTCTCGAGACTAAGGATGGCGGCTTTCATGTATATACGTTGGAAGAGCTGCTGCCATATTCATTTAATTCGGATAGTATGAAATCCGGCAAATAGTTAATACTAAAGGCATGACACTTTGTGTTGTGCCTTTTTACGCATTGTGTCCAAAAAAAGCGCATGTTATGAATGTGCGGAAAGCAGTGCAGTATGAAAATGAGCCGGTATAATAAAATATGTCTTTGTGTATGCGGAATGCTCAGCCTCTTCTTTGCAGGCTATATGGTGAGCTATAATTTCTCAGCCAATGACAAGGAGAGCTTTCTTGTAAGGGATATTCCTACACAGGCAGCAGATGCTTCAGATGAGATTATTGTGTCTAATATAACATCACTTAATATAGAAGTTTATGATATTGATAAAAAGACATCAAAGATACAGACCAATGCGGTTCCGATTGCTTATCTTGGACTTACGAGGCATGAACTTATAGAGACGCTTCAGGATTATATGCTTAATCCTTCGGTGAATGATAAGGCACATGGCCTGATTGCATGCGAACTTGTCGAATTCACGAAACAGTCGGTGACAATCCGTAAGACATACAGTGCAAAAAATCTTCCGCAGAGATATTATATTGTCGCGGAAAAGGGCGTGCTTGTAATATACCTTGATAACGGGCGTACACTTTATGACAGGACTGATATACGTCTTACGCAGCTGCCGCAGAGCGTGCAGGAAAAGGTGATGAACGGAATGACGGTAGACGGTGCGGAAGAACTGTATGATTTCCTTGAAACATTTACAAGTTAGTAAAAAAATGATATGATAAAAATATTAATTTGCAGTACGAAGCGTTGCAATGTACGGATGCTTAAGCTTCTGCAGAATCGGAGGGCAGCGTATATGGGAACACCACATAACAGTGCATCAAAGGGTGATATAGCAAAGACGGTTCTCATGCCGGGAGATCCGCTGAGAGCAAAGTTTATCGCAGAGCATTTTCTTGAAGATGCGGTATGCTTTAACAGGGTGCGTAATATGTTCGGATATACCGGAACATACAAAGGAAAAGAAGTATCTGTAATGGGAAGCGGAATGGGTATGCCTTCCATGGGAATATACAGCTGCGAACTTTATTCGGAGTATGATGTTGACAGAATTATAAGAATCGGTTCAGCTGGCGGATATGCAGATGATGTGCATGTAAGGGATGTAATTATTGCAATGGCGGCTTCGACAGACTCCAATTATGCAAGCCAGTACAAACTGGGTGGAACATTCGCACCGACTGCGGACTATGGAATGCTCCGTGCGGCAGTGGAGGCTGCGGAACAGAAGAATATTCCGGTTAAGGTCGGCAATGTGCTTTCTACAGATGTGTTCTATCATGTTGACAGTGAGTATGCCACAAGATGGAAGAATATGGGTGTGCTTGCAACAGAGATGGAATGTGCGGCACTCTATATGAATGCTGCATATTTTGGTAAAAAGGCGCTTGGTATATTCACGGTTTCAGACCACCTGTTTACCGGTGAGGAACTCTCTGCCGAAGAAAGAGAGACTACATTTACCGATATGATGGAGATAGCACTTGCAATATAGGGCGTATGTGCACAACAACACAATGAGCACAAAGAAGCACGATAGTATGGAAAGTATGACATGTAAAGATTTTCGTAAAATGATAGATGCCTTTGACAAAAACCAGCTTGATATAGATACGATGAGCAGATTCGTTGAACATGTATCAGGCTGTTTGGACTGTCAGGAAGAATATGAGATATATTATATCATGAAGTATGCGCTGTCTGATGATGAGCTTATGGACAAAGAGCTTGCATCACAGCCGATACCCGTACAGCGTCTGGTTAATTCGTATGATTTTAAGGCTCTTGTTACATACAGGCTTCGTGAGGCAGCCTCAAAGCTGGATAAGATAAAACGCAATGATTATTATAACAGATGTCTGTTTGTTATTGCACAGTTCTGCGTCGTTCTTATGGCGGTTTTCTATATTTTTTCGAATGTATTCATGTAGTAACAATAATATTTGTAATGTGAGGATGTAATGGCAAAGTTAGTTTTAATAGATGGACACAGTATTCTGAACAGGGCATTCTACGGGGTGCCGGATCTTACCAATGCACAGGGAGTGCGTACCAATGCAATATACGGATTCCTTAATATCATGTTTAAGATAATTGATGAGGAGAAGCCGGAGCACCTTATAGTCGCATTTGACATGAGCGCACCCACATTCAGGCATAAGATGTTTGCAGAGTACAAAGGTACAAGAAAGCCGATGCCAGAAGAGTTAAGACAGCAGGTACCGCTTATCAAAGAGGTCCTTGAGGCTATGGGGATAGAGATTGTCCAGAAAGAAGGCTATGAAGCTGATGATATCCTCGGTACAATTGCAAAGCATAGTGAAAATAACGGATTTGATGTGTCAATAGTATCCGGAGACAGGGATATTCTTCAGATTGCTACTGAACATATAATGATACGGATTCCGAAGACAAAAAAAGGTGTTACTGAGATAGAGAATTATAATGCATGCGATGTCAAGGCACTGTATGGGGTTACGCCTACAGAGTTCATTGATATGAAAGCACTTATGGGAGATTCGTCAGATAATATACCGGGAGCACCGGGAATAGGTGAGAAGACGGCAGGCGCAATTATACAGAAGTTCGGCTCAGTGGAGAATGCGTATGACCATATCGATGAGGTTACAACTAACAGGGCAAGAAATTCGCTTGCTGATAACTATGACCAGGTGCTTCTGAGCAAGAAGCTGGCAACTATAGACATTGATGCACCGGTTGAATATGATGTTGATAGTGCCACCCTTGATAACATGTTCTCCGATAAGGCATATGAGATATTCAAGAGATATAATTTCAAGAGCCTGCTCAAGAAGTTTGATGCTGCAACAACGACAAGAGAACCTGAGATATTTGACAAGTTCAGAACTATAGAGGACTTCGGAGAAGTTGAAGAATATTTTGCAGGAGCAGACTTTGGCGGCTGTATCGGATTGAAGCTGCTGTATGAGGATGGATATGTATCAGGTGCGGCGCTGGCACATGAAGATAACAGTGTATGCTATATACCGGTTCAGGGCTTTGTTACAGAGGATTATCTCAAAGCAAAGATAACGGATATGGCTGATGTGTGTGACTGCATTGCGGGACTTAATATTAAGTCAATCCTTCCGGCAATAGACAGACGTGTATATCCAAAGCTTATCGATGCCGGACTTGGAGCATATCTTCTTAATCCCCTTAAGGAAAGCTACAGCTATGATGAGCTTGCAAGGGATTATCTCAATATGCTTCTGCCTAACAGAAATGAGCTGACAGGCAAGATGTCATACAGAGAGGCATCAATGGTGAAGGGCAAAGAGCTTGCCAGACTTGCATGTATGGAGGCATATTGTGTAAGATGCGCATGGAACGTGATAAGTGCAAAACTTGATGAAGTGCAGATGAAGCATCTGTTTGATGATATAGAGATGCCTCTTGTATTTGTGCTGTATGACATGGAGTGCGAGGGAATAATGGTTGATTCCAAAGGGCTTAAGGAGTACGGTGACAAGCTTGCAACAAGAATCACAGAGCTTGAGAACACAATATATGAGCTGGCAGGAACAAAGTTCAACATTAATTCTCCAAAGCAGCTTGGAACTGTACTGTTTGAAGATATGAAGCTTCCGAGCGGTAAGAAGACAAAGAGCGGATATTCGACGGCAGCAGAC
>CAMBEF010000151.1 GCA_945865495.1 uncultured Bacteroides sp.
GCTTGATGTGGACGATTTTAAGTCGATCAACGATGTGTACGGACATGCAGTCGGCGATGAAGCTCTGAAACATCTTGCTTCGTCCATGCAGAGTGCATTCCCGGATAAATCTATAATCGGGCGTAACGGCGGCGATGAATTCTGTGTTATATTGAAAGGTATCACCGCTGTGGACGCACAGGCGCAGATTGAGAAGTTCTGCAATATGCGGCATACATTCAGCTTCAAGGGTGTGCAATATAATTACAGCATTTCTATGGGATATGCGGAATATCCGTGGCATGCCAAAAAGGGTTCGGAACTTCTTCGCTATGCAGATATGGCACTGTATGAAGTAAAGCTTAAGGGTAAAAATGGCTGTATGTGTTACTCCGACAAGTTGCCACAGTAAGGCAGGACTCAGCTTGGATTCAGGGTTAATGACATTACGCATAATATGCCCGGTGCATTTTTTGTATACAAGGCAGATAGGGAAGATGAGCAGATTCTGTATGCAAACCAGGAGATGATCAGGTTGACAGGGTGTGATAACCTTGATGATTTCTTAGATTTTACAGGGCGTAAGTTCGGCAATCTTGTACATCCGGATGAGTTGAGCAAAGTTGAAAAGAGCATATGGGATCAGATTGAAGCCAGTGAAGATAACACTAATGATTATGTACAATACCATCTTGCAACAAAAGACGGTACATACAGAAAAGTGCTTGATTTTGGACATATTGTTGACAGTGAGCAATATGGACAGGTATTTTATGTGCTTTTGGTAGACTATGCAAAAGTGCCGCTGTCGTAATAAAATCCAATATTAGCAACAGCAGCATATTCTTACATATTCTTATAAGCGTTACCCCATTCGACCATCGCATCAAGAATAGGCTTAAGAGATCTTCCGAGGTCACTTAACGCATATTCAACTCGCGGCGGTACCTCAGGATATACGGTGCGTGTTATCAGACCGTCCTCTTCCATTGAGCGTAGACTGTCAGTTAAGACCTTCTGGCTTATGCCTTCAAGGTCTTTTTTTAGTTCGTTAAAACGCCACGGGCGTACCAGAAGATTCCTTATAATGAGAATCTTCCATTTGCTTCCGATAAGGGCAACTGTTGTGGCAACAGGGCATTCAGGCAGCTCTTCCTTTGTTTTCATGATATTTATTGACCTCCTAATACGAAAAATTGGATGCATCCGATAATAAACAGATGCAGCGGATAATAAATGTAAAACAGCCATTTGAGGATATTGTTTATTCTTCGGTTTGAACCTCTTTGTCCATTATACATCAGAATGACCGGAATTGACAGGACAACAGCCATCTGTAATACACCGTATACCTTATCAATGGCAAAGAAGTACACAGTTGAATATATTGCCACATAGAAAATCATCCAGAGCATCTGTACCCTGAAATTGCCCCTGTTGGTTCCGAATGCAAGAATGCACAGGCTGGCGATACAGCTCCAGTCACTTGGAAGGCTGATAAAACATATCAATATTACAAGCAGTATTTTAATGGCATTATTCTTAATGCTCCGGCTGTTTACAACGCGCAGCATTACAAGTCCCCATGCAAGTGACCACATTACACTTGTCTGGTTCAGCACATTGCCATAGTAAAACGGAATAAATGATTTCCAGTCTATAAAATCATTGGATGCAAATATATAAGCGAAATGCGATATAAATGCAAATATGAACAGGCGCCGTGTATATCTGCCGATGTCCTTTGTGTAGTGATAACCTTCAGCTACGCAGTAGCACATGACAGGACATGTGATTCTGCCTATTATATGCATTAAAACCGGAAGTCCCGCTCTTGGATATCACGGAAATACAAGCCACGCGATATGGTCTATCGTCATTGCTGCTATAGCAATCAGTTTTATCATATTTGAGTTTAATGGTTTGGATGTTGGTGTCATTATAAAATCCTTTTTGGTATTTTTCTGAAATCATGTATCTTTAAAATCACTTTTCCTGAAATTATGTCTCTCTGAATTCAAGTATATCGCTGAGTGCCATCCGGGGTCTTGGATGCGGCTGTTCATCGGCGTAGCCCACGGCAACTGCTCCTGTTAACTGTCCGGGCGAATTGATGAATTCTGTCAGCGCATCATAGGCAAAGCATGTATTGGCAATCCACAGTGTACCAAGTCCAAGCTCCGTTGCTTTGAGAAGCAGGTTATCAACTGCTGCGCCGATTGACAATGAATCGCATATCTCAGCAACACGTCTGTCGGAATTGACTGCCTTGTACGGGGACTGTCCGTTTGTATTCATCACAAAGATGATAACAGGGGCTTCACGCATAATGCGCAGGGTATTGAATGCATCAGGAAGACCAAATGCCGATTCGGGCAGCAGGCGGTGTTCACGGTCTTCTTTTTTCAGTGCCGCTTCCATGACATCAAGTAAGGCTGCTTTGGCGGCACCGGTATATACAATATATTTCCACGGCTGGCGGTTCTTGGCTGATGGCGCGAGCCGTGCCGCATCAACGAGCTTTTCGATGAGCTCACGGCTAACGCTCTGATTTTTATATTTTCTTATGCTTCTTCGTTCTTCAATTACGTTGTAATTCATACTGTAATCAATTCCTTTAATTCTTTTTACGGCTGACAAGAAAGCCATTTTCGTCTTTTACAATCTCATATTCCTTTGCCATGGGATTAGCGGAGCCGACCACGCAGTAATCACATTTGTCGGAATTACCGCAGGTGCCGCAGCGTATCAGCGTACCGTGGAGCTGTGCAATTCCCCAATAGTCGGAATTGCAGAATGCCGTCATATCACTTAGCTGCATATCAATCTCCATTCAATTACACATTATTTATTTTAAATTATAAACGAAAAAATTAGTATTAACAATATTAATGATATAAGCCGGTCAGTATGCAAAGGTAACTTTTTTGTAACTATGTAATAAAAAAGTGCGTACTTTTGCGATTCAGAATGAATTGCTATGATAAGCGTGTAACAAAGATAACGGATTGGAAAAGAAATATTGAGACATAGAGATATTCAATCCGGAGATATGCAGGAAGGAGTAAAGATACATATGGCATTATCAAACATTTTTGGCTGGAACGAGGAAGAAAAGAAGCAGGCAGCTATGCTCCGAATGCGGGCGGTGGACAGCGAAGTATGCTTGTGGCGGTGCATGACAGTGAAATGACAAAGCACCTCGGAATGATGAATATGGCAAAATTTGACCGCAGCAATCTTGCAGGCAGCTATGTATCTAAGGAGCAGCCAAGCACTATTGATGATCCGTCAATAAAAAACGGCTTCTACGGCGCACCGGCAGTCGTGTGCGTATTTTGTCAGGATAATTTTATATTTAAGACGGCAGATGCATTCTGCATAATGGAAAATATGGTGTTGCAGGCAACGGAGCTCGGGATTGCATCCTGTATTATCTCGAGAGGTTATGAAACCTTTGCTTCTGATGTGGGCAGCAGGCTTATGAAAATGTGGGATGTGCCTGAGGGCTATTCGTGTCAGGGCTTTGTGATTCTGGGATACATAGACGGGGAACAGCCGCACGGTAAGCCGAGAAAACCGGGAAGAGTTAAGATAGTTTAAAGCAGAGAGGTGGAAGAGTATGGATTTGGCAACATGTCTTAAAAAAATGCAGCTTGTAGGCGTGCTTGCATTTGCAACGGTAGATGAGCAGGGAGCACCGCAGATCCGCAACATAAGTGCAATTCATTATGAGGCGGACGCATTATATTTTTTCACGGCAAGAGGAAAAAACTTCTGCAGGGAGCTGCAGGCTGACGGCAGGGTACAGATTCTTGCGTATACAAAATATAAGGAAATGATACGTCTGTCGGGAAAAGCATATGCTGTAGATGCTGGCGGACAGACAAAGTGGCGTGATATAATATTTGAGGAACAGCCGTATCTTGCCAATGTATATCCGGGAGATACGAGAGATATAGGAATTGTTTTCTGCATTGATGAGGGCGAGGTTGAATATTTTAACCTCGGTGTAAAGCCTATATTCAGGGAAACATACAGGCTGGGGGAATTGACTGATGCAGCAAAAACAGGATACCATAAAGGATATCACATAACAGACGCATGTATTGGCTGCGGTACTTGTGTGCAGCATTGTCCGCAGAGATGTATTAGCTGTGTGGAAGATGCGGAAACGGGAAATATGTATTTTGCAATTCAGCAGGAGCATTGTCTGCATTGCGGCGCATGCTATGAGAGTTGTCCGGTTGGAGCGGTGAAGAGATATGAATCAGAGTGAGAGAAGAATTTATTTGATAAAGCATTTGCAGGATAAAATGAGCAGCGGTTATCCGGAATATTATTCAAGATATTATCCGCAGTACACAACAATGAATATACCGTCTGATACTGACGGGCAGAAATCACTGCTGCGTGCGCTTATGAACGTGAGGCTGCCGGGAAGTGAGGACGCTGAATTTGTAAAGATTCAGGATGAGTACCTGCATGAGGAGAACAGCCGCCGCGGGGTGGTAACGCTTGCAGATATGACAGAGGTGCAGCCGGATTTATATATATGGAAGGGTGACATAACAAGGCTTAAGGCAGGAGCCATTGTAAATGCCGCCAACAGTCAGATGACGGGCTGCTACCGTCCGTGCCATAACTGCATTGATAACTGCATTCATACATTTGCGGGAATCGAGCTGAGAAATTATTGCGATGATATGATGCATAAGCAGGGATATGAGGAACCGACAGGTCAGGCAAAGCTTACTCCTGCATTCAATCTGCCGTGTGATTATGTAATTCACACAGTGGGACCGATTGTACAGGGCGTTCTTACGGCTGAGGATGAGCGCCTGCTTGCATCCTGCTATAAGTCATGCCTTAGTGTGGCAGATGAAAATAATGTCGGAAGTATTGCATTCTGCTGTATTTCGACAGGTGTATTTATGTTCCCTAATGACAGGGCTGCCGAAATCGCAGTGCAGACGGTAAAGGAATATAAGGAAAAGACAGGTTCAGGGATAAAGGTGATTTTCAATGTTTTTAAAGAAGAGGACGAACAGCTTTACAGAAAGCTGCTTGGACAGGATTGATGCTGCGGACGCTATTGTGATAGGTGCGGGAGCCGGACTTTCAACATCTGCGGGCTTTACATACAGCGGTGCAAGGTTTGAAAAATATTTTGCGGACATGGAGCGGGCATACGGATTCCATGACATGTATTCGGGCGGCTTCTATAATTATGACAGCCCGGAGAAGCTGTGGGGCTTCTGGTGCAGATACATTTACATTAACCGTTATATGGATGCGCCGAAGCCGGTGTATCAGGATATATTTGAACGAGTAAAGGACAAGAATTATTTTGTGCTGACAACGAATGTAGACCACTGTTTTCAGAAGGCAGGCTTTGACAAGAACAGGCTTTTCTATACTCAGGGGGATTACGGACTGTTCCAGTGCAGCCAGCCGTGCCATAAAGAGACCTACGATAACGAAGAAATTATTACAAAAATGGTGTTGAGCGAAGGCTATGGAATAAAGGACGGAAGGCTCGTAAAGCCTAAGGGAAGTGCCGTAAGTAT
>CAMBEF010000152.1 GCA_945865495.1 uncultured Bacteroides sp.
ATTCGTCTTTCAGTGATTTTCTCAATAATTTTACGCTGTGCGGTCATCCGACGCTTGCATTCAGCATGGTTTACATGATAGGGGAGCTTGCATTTCCACAGCAGATTAAGGGTGTCCTTATTGTAAATATGGTGCTCACGGTTATTGCTGTCTGGTGTCTGTACAGAATAATAATGCATGTTTTTTGTAATTCAACACCGGTAAGAGCGGCGGTTTATGCACTTATAATATCATTTGCACCATTGTTTTACGGAACTTTTGGATATTTTAATCCGGATTATGCACTTGCCATATTTGCGGTAATTGCACTATATGGATATGTATATGAGCTCCCGGTTATAACCGGTTTTGCATGCCTCCTTTGCATATATACGAAGGAGACAGGGCTTGTAATAGTTGCCGGGCTTACAATGGGAATATTTATCGACCACCTGTTAAGGAATCCCGGATGTAGGGGAATTGTAAGTATCTTTAAGGATGTGAAGCTGTATTTCATGCTGGCAGCGGTTATAAGCTACTGGTTCTATACTAAGGCGATAGGCGGACTTACCAACTGGTCTCAGACCACGGAGTCGGATACGGGAATCCGGTGGGATAACAATGGATTTAACTGCCTTGGGATTAATGATGCACATATTATAACTAAGTTAAAGCAGCAGTTTGTACTTAATTTTAACTGGATACTGGTGGTGCTGATTGTTGCAGGAATAATCTATGCGGTAGTTATGCTTATACGCAAAAACAGTAGTGCTAATAAGGATAGCGATGCCAATAAGGATAGAGATGGCGTGAACAAAGGCGACATGCTTAAGCTGTGTGGTGTGTTTGGAATTCTTGCTGCATTTACTGCATTCTCATGTCTGTACATAACGGCAGCAATGGCAAGATACAATGTTGTCGGAGATATAATGCTATATGTGCTTGGACTGGCATGCCTGGATATGATGATTTCAAATGCCGCAATGTATATTCCGTCTGCCGGAATTGCGGTTATGCTTGTTGCACAGTGTTTCTATACAGTCGATCCTCTGACTGTCGCAGCATTCGGCGGAGTTGATACAGGAAGTGGTAAGATGGTGTATGTAGGGATAGAAGACGGTGACAGATATTATGGAGACTATCTTATATATAACACGCAGTATCTGTGGATTGACAGGGTTATGGATAAGCTGCTTGCGGATTCGGATTATGACGGAACGCAGGATATAATTCTGTTCAATGATTACGGCGGTAACCAGATTGCCGGTAATGACCCTCTGTACTATTATAACTGGGATAAAAAGCTGAAAAAAAGAGTGTTTTATTCTAATGAAGATACTGTAAAGATGAGCTATATTGTTGGGGATGTTCTTGCAGATAATATGAAACTTCAGAGCAGAGCAATAGTAATATTCATTCCTTATATGCATAATGATGAGGAAAAAGCAATGCGCAGGCTGAACGTTTTCTATAATGCAGGTCCGCGCCAGTCAGCATATGACAGGCACGGACGGATAGACTATTATAATCTTGTTCGTCTCAAAAAATACAGATTTATACGTGGATAGCACCGTTCTTGAACTGCTGCATCATCTCTCTGGTTAAGCTTATATCGGCTTCGCCGGGGAGTTCATCCCTTGTAAGCCATGCTGCCATTGAAAGCTCTGTCTCGTCAAGCGTGATGTCTTCGTTGCCGTCAAGCTCGCAGAAGAAGCCCATAAGCAGTGTGTCAGAAAAAGACCATGGCTGGCTTTTGTAGAATCGGATATTCTTTACCTTAAGGCCGACTTCTTCCATGACCTCACGTCTTACAGTATCCTCAATAGGTTCGCCTATCTCATTAAAACCTGCAATCAGGGCATAATTTTTGTAACTGCGGCCGGCATACTTGGAGACAAGGAGCCGGTCTTTGTTAATTACACCGACAATTACGGCTGGACATATCTTAGGGTATTCAATACATCCGCATTCAGGGCAGTACATCATACGTTCTTTGTCACTGTGGACAAGATGATGTCCGCAGTGGCCACAGAACCGCCTGCTGCTGTACCAATTGTTAAGCTGCATTCCTGTCACGCCTGCAAATGCACGATACATTGGGAGTGATGTCCGCAGCCTCGATATCTCTTCGTATGAATAGTCAGGAAGCAGTGCTTCATCGAATTCGGGAACCAGATAGTAATGGCAGTTATCTATTGTGAAAAGGTAGGTATAAGTGCTGTATATGTCCGGAATATATGCCTCAAGCTCTCCAAATGTAGGATATAATATCCTTGGTGCGCCCTCCGGGTCATCTTTAAGAAGAATCTTGCGGCCCTTATATGCAAGGATTAGTGCATCTTTGTCGGGAGGAACCGGGCGGTATTCGTTTTTATAAATGTGTGGCTCAATATCCTGTATCATAATAATCTCCATTCATTCTTATGGATACTCATGGCATCCTGATTAATTTTCCCCAATATTATACATAACATAACATATAATTGCAAAAAATAGTGAAAACAGAAAATAACAACATTGTTTTTTAGAAAAATATATGCTAACATAAAAAACAGGACGATTATTGGGAGCAGACTCCCGGAATGGAGATTAACATGAAGTTTATTACTATTGGCGAGATTATGATGAGACTTTCTCCACCAAACTATGATAAGATAGTGTCTACACACGATTTTATCGTTAATTACGGAGGCGCTGAGGCTAATGTTGCGGTTTCACTTGCATGTCTTGGAGTGGATTCAACACTGTTTACGGTACTTCCTAATACAGATCTTGGTAAGTCTACAATAAGCTATCTTAAAGCCAATGATGTACATACAAGACAGATAATCAAATCAGAAGGCAGAATGGGTATATATTATCTTGAGGAAGGTGTTGCGGCAAGACGTTCGCAGGTAATATATGACAGAGAGCATTCAGCATTTGCAGAATATGATTATTCATCAATAGATTTTGATGAGATAATGAGAGAATATGACTGGCTTCACATAAGCGGTATCACACCTGCACTTTCATATAACTGCAGAAGACTTGTTGATGGCGCGCTTAAGTCAGCACATAAGCTTGGTCTTACTGTAAGTTTTGATCCTAATTTCAGAGCTAATCTCTGGAGCTTTGAGACAGCAAGAGATGTACTCAGCACATATATGCCATATGTTGATGTACTTATAGGAATAGAGCCTATTCACTGCTATAATGAAGATGGTGTTACGGATGTTAAGGATGGTCTGTCAATGCAGCCTTCATTTGAAGATCAGGACAGAGTGTTCAGAGCACTTGCCAAGACATACAATCTTAAGGCTATTGCAAGAACTGTAAGATATGCACATTCGGGAAGCAATAATTCACTTAAGGCATTCTATTATACAGATGGACAGACTTATGAGAGTAAGCTTATTAATTTTGATATTATTGACCGTGTCGGCGGTGGAGATGCATTCTCATCAGGTCTTATATACGCAATGATGGAAGGCATGAACTGTCAGGATACTGTTGATTTTGCAGTGGCATCTTCCGTAATGAAGCATTCAATTCATGGTGATACCAACATCACAACACGTGACCAGATTGAAGCAATCATGAGAGATGAACATGATATCAAGAGATAATACGATGCTTAATGCTGCTCGTTAACCGATGCATGTATATATGTAAGTAAAAAAGAACCCCACGGTATTGATACAGACAGGCTGCAATACTGTGGGGTTTAGTGATTGTAATTACTGTATTCTTCTTTCCGCATCGACAAGTCCCTGAGCGTATGATAAGAGACGGGCTCTGTTCATAGCGCCTAACTTCTGGTAACATGTCATTAAAGAGTTGCGCTGAACTATATCAGCAGCTGATGGTTCTTCTTCCTTAGGGATGTTCCTTACATTGGACTGTCCCATGATATAATCCATGCTTGCATTGAAGATCTTAGACATCTTCATTAATGCTGCAAGGCTTGGCATATGCACATTGTTCTCATATGCACTGATTGTTTCCTGTGTTACCTCAAGCTGAGAACTCAGCTGAAGCTGTGTGATTTTCTTTTCCTGACGTAATTCGCGGATCCTGTTAGCCAAAATGTGCCTCCTTATGAAAAACATATTGTATTGTGTATAACAGACCAAATATAATTTAATCCGTTTATAACATACATTGATTATACCAAACAAAAATAAAATTTACACTATAAATTTAAAACTTTAAGCATTTTTTTAATATGAGAGGGTGAGACTGATGAAGAAGGATAGTCTTATTGATAAAAGGTACAGGATTGATAATGTTATCGGAAGAGGAGGAACGAGTGTAATATACAAGGCACATGACATAAAGGGCGGCAGGATATGTGCAATCAAGCAGTCAGGAGATGATATAAGCCGGGAGGCGGGGCTGCTTAGAGAACTCAACCATCCAAGAATACCGTCAATATGGGATGTCGTAGAGGAAAATGGTTATACATACATGATAATGGATTATATGCCGGGCAGAACACTGCTTGACATTGCCAGGAGCAAAGGACCGCAGAGGGCAGAAGATGTTGTGTGGTGGATGATCCAGCTTGTACAGGTTATTGGATATCTGCATTCAAGAATACCTGAGATTGTATACAGGGATGTAAAACCTTCCAATATAATTCTCGGAGATGACGATACAATCAGTCTTGTGGATTTTGGCGCGGCGAAGAAGTACAACAGTAAGGCGTCAAAGGACAGAATATATATAGGTACGGCAGGATATGCGGCACCGGAGCAGTTCGGCGGTAAGGGACAGACGGATGTAAGAACCGACATATATGGCATAGGGGCGGTTATGTACCACATGATTACAGGAGCAAGGCCCACCGGTCTTCCGTACAGTATGGATATAAGCGGTAATGAAAAAGAGACTATGCTTATTCCTGATGAGATAAGATGTATCATAGAAAAGTGTGTACGTCACGACAGGAATCAGAGGTATCAGTCCTGCACCGGGCTTATCGCAGATCTGTATGCACTGAGGGAGCATCAGACATCAGAGCATTAGACACAAAGAACCTCTTGACATTCAACGGACATTTTTATACAATGAGCATAAATGCAATGACGAAGACAGTATGATTTATTCAAAAGGCACAGAGAGCCGGGATGCTGGGAACCGGTACGAGTAGAATCTATCAGAACATCACTTCCAAGCATCGGTCCGAAACAGCCGTGTATCAGTTATGGCATATGGTACTGTGATATAACAGACAGTACGTGAGTATATATGAGCGCATGGCAGGAGTAGATTCCGACGGGGTTCCTACCGTTAACAGGGACGCATATGCTGGTATGTCGTAATAGGAATTTTCAAGGAATGCATTATTGGCCTTCGCCCATTACGGCGGAGGCTTTTTGTTATTATAAGAAAAAGAAAGGAAAGTAAGACAATGGTTTACGAGAAAGTTACACCTGACCTGAATTTTGTCGAGAGAGAAAAGAAGACAGAGAAGTTCTGGAGAGATAACAACATTTTCCAGAAGAGTATTGATAACCGCAAAAAAGGAGAGACATATACATTCTATGACGGACCTCCTACGGCTAA
>CAMBEF010000153.1 GCA_945865495.1 uncultured Bacteroides sp.
TAATTCAGCAACAGCGGCACTTGAATGCGCACTTCGTGTATGTGGCATAGGTGAAGGTGACGAGGTTATCGTTCCTGCATATACATACACTGCTTCGGCAAGTGTAGTATGTCATGTAGGCGCAAAGCTTGTTCTCGTAGATACTGCAAAGGACTCATTTCACATTGATTATGATGCTGTGGAAGCAGCGATTACGGAAAAGACCAAGGCAATTATTCCGGTTGACATAGCCGGAGTAATGGTTGATTATGACAGACTTAAGGCTATTGCAGAAGCTAAGAAGTCATTATTCAGACCATCAGGTGATTTGCAGAGCGCAGTCGGCAGAATACTTATTATAACTGATTCGGCTCATGGGCTTGGGGCTTCACGCAAAGGATTTATGAGCGGTGAGTGTGCAGATTTTACAGCATATTCATTCCATGCAGTAAAGAACTTTACTACAGGTGAAGGAGGTGCAATTACATGGAGGCATATAGACGGCATTGATGATGCAGATATCTATAAGCAGTTCATGCTTCTGTCACTTCACGGACAGTCCAAGGATGCACTTGCCAAGACACAGCTGGGGGCATGGGAATATGATATAGTTGCTCCATACTACAAATGCAATATGACAGATATAATGGCTGCAATCGGACTTGCTCAGATGAAGCGTTATCCTGGAATGCTTGCCAGAAGAAAGCATATAATTAACGAATATACAAAGGGACTTGCAGACTGCAGTGTAAAGGTTCTCAAGCATTATTCCGACCAGAATGAGCAGCTTGGAAGTGCGTCATCGATACTTCTTGACAGTGTTGACGACGGTACAGGAGATGAATATGCATCAAGCGGTCATCTTTACCTTGTCAACCTTGTCGGACAGACTCCCGAGTACCGCAATGAAGTCGTTAAAAAGATGGCACAGCTCGGTGTCGCAACTAATGTTCATTATAAGCCGCTTCCTATGCATACAGCATATAAGAATCTTGGATTTAAGATTGAAGATTACCCTAATGCGTATGAGCGGTATGCCAACGAGATAACACTTCCTCTTCATACATGTCTTACGGACGAAGAGGTTGAATATGTGATAAATGCATTCAACAGTGTTGTACATGGATAATACAGATTAAGAGAGGGCATATATGCTTCTGAAAAAGTGGGACATGCTTCCGGCATTTATGCAGACGGAGAGTGTCCGTGAATATTATGATATATTGTCACATAAAAAGATAAGCCTTGTTGTGAAGCGGCTTTTTGATATTGCCGCTTCATTTGTGCTGCTTATCATTCTGAGCCCTTTTATGCTGATAATAGCACTCCTGATAAAGGCAGATTCGCGTGGCCCTGTATTCTTCCGTCAGGAGAGGGTTACGCAGTACGGAAGAACATTCAGGATATTTAAGTTCCGCACGATGGTTGACGGAGCAGACCGTAAGGGGTCACTTGTAACGGTTGGCAATGACAGCCGTATAACAAGAATGGGACAGCTGCTCCGCAAGATAAGGCTTGATGAACTGCCACAGCTTATTAACGTGCTGACCGGAGACATGACATTTGTGGGGACAAGGCCTGAGGTGCGTAAGTATGTGGACGCATATACTGACGAGATGAATGCCACGCTGCTTCTTCCTGCAGGGATTACTTCGAGAGCGAGTATCAGATATAAGGATGAGGACGAACTTCTTGATGGCGCAGATGACGTTGATAAGGTATATACACAGGAAGTTCTTCCCGGGAAGATGGCATATAACCTCGAGAGCATAAAAGGTTTCAGCTGTATCAGTGAGCTTGCTACAATGTTTGAGACAGTCGCAGCTGTATTTATGTAGATTGGATATTAAGGTATATTAAGGTATCTGATATTAAGGTTAGACATGCGCAGGAATGAGGATAAATATTATGTTTTTGACAGTGTGTGTTATTGCATATAACGAGGAAAAGACACTGCCGCTTATTCTGTCGGATATAAGCGGACAGGATTATGAGCATTCATCCATAGAGGTTGTGCTTGTTGACAGCGCTTCGACTGATTCAACCAAAAAGATTATGCAGGAATTTGCTGCCTGCAATAAGGATTTTGCAGCTGTTAAGGTTATAGACAATCCCAAGAGGACACTGCCATGCGGATGGAATGAAGCACTGCGCGTATACAGTGGCGAAGCGATACTTAAGGTAGATGCGCATGCAAGGATTCCAAAGGATTTTGTAACTAAGAATGTAAATGCGCTCGAACGCGGCGAAGATATTGTTGGCGGTGAGAGGCCTAATGTCATAGATGATGATACACCATGGAACAGGACGCTGCTTATGGCAGAGAGCTCGATGTTTGGCAGCAGCATAGCACCTTACAGGCGCAATCCGGGACCGGCTTATGTAAAGTCAATGTTTCACGCTGCATACAGGCGCAGGGTGTTTGATAAGATAGGCGGATTTAACGAGAAGCTTGGAAGAACAGAGGATAATGAGATTCATTACCGCATGCGTAAAGCGGGATTCAGGCTGTGTTTTGATCCTGATATAATCTCATATCAGCACATAAGGAGCAGTCTTCCAAAGATGCTTAAGCAGAAATACTCCAATGGGTACTGGATAGCACTTACAACAGGCGTGTGCCCGGAATGTCTTTCACTTTATCATTATGTCCCGTTTGCATTTGTTATGGCTATAATTGTTCTGGGAATCGCACGGATTATTACTATGTGCATGGCACCATGGTCTGTAATTGCAACGGCAGTTTCGGTTCTTACTGCAATTATGTGGGGCGCATACTGGCTGCTTGCAGTAGTGATGGCGGTGCTTGCGGTAGTTACAGCCGGACCGGAGAAGAGAAGCCTGCCGGATATACTACTGCCGGTACTGTTCTTCCTGCTTCATGTAAGCTATGGATTGGGAACACTTGTGGGCTTTGTACATCTTCCGGCATTTGTGAGACAGTACAAAAAACAATAGCATATAATATGCATATGTGGTATAATAACGCGGATACGATATGGCGGCATTATGAACAGGACAGCATGGAATGGACCGCCGGATAATAAGGATGGAATGTGATGAATCAGACTAAGAAGGATAGGATACAGTTATTCGTAAGGCGTGTGTGCCTGATAGCGATGGATATAGTCCTTATCAATATGTCGGTATTGCTCGCACTTCTGATGCGATTTAATGTTACGATATCAAGTATACCGGAAGAATACATTTACAAATATGAGCAGTTTATGATACCATTTACGCTCATTGCCCTTGTGGTGTTCTGGTTCTGCAGAATCTATCACAGCTTATGGGAATATGCAAGTATCACTGAGCTTTATAAGATTGTTGAAGCATGTACGATTACGGAAGTTATACATGTGTGTGTGACAATGATGCTGGAACTCGGTCTCCCGAGAAGCACATATTTTATGACATGGATTTTCCTTGTTGTGTCGGTAAGTGCCAGCCGTTTTATGTACAGATTCATCCGTACCGGCCTTAACAGATACCGTACAACGGATGATGACATAAGAATTATGATCATAGGTGCAGGTAATGCTACCAACGTGCTTATACGTGAGATTTCAATAAGCCATTATCTTGCCAACAGCCGTGTTGTGTGCGTAATTGATGATAATCCTAATAAGGTCGGTAAGTATATACATGGGATAAAGGTTGTCGGAACACGTGATGATATCAAGGAGATGGCAAAGCAGTATGATGTTGATGAGATTATATTTGCAATTCCGTCAGCCTCTCCGGAAAACCGCAGGGATATCTTGAGTATCTGTAAGGAGACAGACTGTGAACTTAAGATTCTGCCGGGCGTATATCAGATGGTAGACGGAGAGATTAATATTAAGGATATCAGGCGCGTTGATGTTCTTGACCTTCTCGGACGTAATCCTGTCCAGGTAGATATTGAGTCAATCATGGGCTATGTTAAGGACAAGGTTGTTCTTGTTACAGGCGGCGGCGGTTCTATCGGAAGTGAACTGTGCAGACAGCTTGTCTCACACAAGCCCCGCAAGCTTATTATATTTGATATATATGAGAATAATGCATATGACATACAGCAGGAGCTGTGTATCAATCATGCCGATGCCAATGTTGAGACTCTTATAGGCTCAGTCCGTAATGTCGGAAGACTTGAGGATATATTCAAAAAGTACCATCCGGATATTATTTACCATGCGGCAGCACATAAGCATGTTCCGCTTATGGAAGTAAGTCCTAATGAGGCCGTTAAGAATAATGTTATCGGAACATACAATGTTGCAAGAATGGCAGATAAGTATGGTGCAGAGAAGTTCGTTCTTATCTCTACGGATAAGGCGGTTAATCCTACTAATGTAATGGGCGCAACGAAGAGAATATGCGAGATGATTGTGCAGTCATTTAATGAGAAGTCTGATACGGATTATGTCGCAGTAAGATTCGGCAATGTGCTTGGAAGTAACGGAAGTGTTATTCCGCTCTTCAAGAAGCAGATTGAGGCAGGCGGTCCGGTAACGGTAACTGATCCTAATATCATAAGATATTTTATGACAATTCCCGAAGCAGTATCACTTGTACTTCAGGCCGGAGCGTATGCCAAGGGCGGAGAGATATTTGTCCTCGATATGGGAGAGCCGGTCAAGATTGATGACCTTGCCAAGAATCTCATAAGACTTTCGGGATATACACTTGGGGTTGACATGAATATCGTGTATACGGGGCTTCGTCCGGGCGAGAAGCTTTATGAGGAACTTCTTATGGATGAAGAGGGACTTCAGGAGACGGCTAACAAGCTTATCCACATTGGCAAGCCGATTGATTTTGACAAAGAGAACTTTGCACATAATCTCGAGCGCCTTGAGAAGAGTGCATATGATGAGACGGATGATATCCGTTCTATAATTAAGGAAGTAGTACCGACATACCAGCCAAGACAACAGCAGTAATTGGGGAAATTATATGGGCATAGGTCTTAGAATTCGTCAGTATTTAACAGGAATATTTGTATTTGCATCTGCCGCGGTGTTCACATCGAATGCCGTGGCTTATGATTTTATGCCTGTTGATATTGTATATTACATAATAGTGGGAGCGGCCTGTCTGGTTATTGTCAGTGAGCTTTCCAATTTCATATCGCTTAAGAGGCTTGCAGAGATAGCTTTTGTCTGTATTCTGCCGGCTGCTTTTGCATTTTCTTCAATGTATAACAATGCATCACACATAAGAAATGATGATGCGGTTTTCCAGGGGCTGTTCTGGCTCATTTATATTCCACTGCTTTTCATAATAAATTGTCTCCTGAGGGCGGCAGACTCTCTTGCAACGCTGACAATAAAAGATATATGTGGCTTTATCCGCCGCAATATCTGGATAGCGGCGGTGATTATAGTAGTTATACTCTCACGCCTGATATTCATGGACACACTCCAGAGATGGGATGCCGGGGAATATTATGCAAGATTTATGAAAGGAATAAAGTATTTTTCATATTCGTCTTTCAGTG
>CAMBEF010000154.1 GCA_945865495.1 uncultured Bacteroides sp.
CCTGCATATCAAATGTCACTTCATCTCTTATACTTTTGAAATTTTTTACTGTAAATTGGCATAACATATCTTCTACCCTCCGTTATACCTTTATTATATCCTTACATAGGATATTTGCAAACAATATTTGAGATTTTATCTCATATATATATTTGTAATGTTGTATTTTGTAAATTTTTGTCGATTATAGTTTGTAATATCATTTTATATACCTTACAACATCTTTTGCATAAATAGTATATATTACCCACATTTCGAGTAAAAATGACAGTTGACATTTTCTCTGCATATACTATAATTATTTCAAATTTGAACTATTCAAATATGAAGGTTCATCTATTGTCTTTATATAATATTTGCTTTGTGATACATCCAGCCGTGTTGTATCCGGGTGCTTTGCAGCCATCGGCACTTAGGCGCCGTCTTTTGGCGCCTTATGTACCGCTATGGCTGCATCGCAGCGCAAGCGTGCGCGGATACGGCATGGCTGGATGTCTGACACCATATATGAATACTATACAAAACCTTCAATTTGTATTTCAAATTCAGAAGGGATGTGAACACCTTGAAATCCAATACCAGCTTCATAAATATCGAATTTGCAAGAAAACTCTCTCTTGCCTACAATGCCATGTGCAGACCACTTTGTCAGGAGCTTAATCTGCCGCAGACCGCATTTGACATACTTATGTTTCTTGCCAATAATCCGGCGTACCGTACTGCAAGCGACATAGTTGAGGTGCGTAAGCTTAAGGCTAATCTTGTGTCTGTGAATGTGGACAGGCTTGTCCGTGAAGGTTATCTGACACGGCAGGCTGTTGACGGTGACCGCCGCAAGGTTGAGCTTATCTGCACAGACAGGGCATCCGATGTCATCAGCCGCGGGCAGCAGCTCCAGCGCAGCTTTATGGATCAGCTTCTTGCCGGAATGGATGCCAATACACGCAGTATTCTCAACAATGTTGTACATGTAATGGAAGATAACATTGACAATATTCTTAATTCTCAACATACAGGAGATCAGCATGAGTAAATTTTTATTAACAGTTATAGTAACATTTTTTGCCGGTATGGGAGCCGGGCTTGGCACAGGCTTTGCCGGTATGAGTGCCGCAGCGGTCATCAGTCCTATTCTTATTACATTTCTTGGAATGAATCCGTATATCGCAGTCGGAATTGCACTGTCATCAGACGTGCTTGCCAGCGCCGTATCAGCGTACACCTATGGTAAGAACAAGAATCTTGATATCCGCAACGGACTTATCATGATGGTTACGGTACTTGCGTTTACTGTTGTCGGAAGCTATATATCAAGCCTTGTTCCTTCAGCAGCAATGGGTAATTTTTCTGTATTTATGACACTTCTTCTCGGTATTAAGTTCATTGTACGTCCTGTCATGACTACAAAGGAAGCAATGCAGGGTGTATCCGCAAAGAAGCGCGCAATACAGTCTGTTATATGCGGCATGATAATCGGCTTTATCTGCGGCTTTGTCGGTGCAGGCGGCGGCATGATGATGCTTCTTATCCTCACATCGGTTCTTGGCTATGAGCTGAAGACTGCCGTAGGCACAAGCGTATTTATCATGGCTTTCACGGCTTTCACCGGCGCTGTCTCACATTTTGCAATCGGCGGTATGCCTGACATTACGGTATGCCTGCTCTGCATAGTGTTTACACTTATATGGGCGCGTATTGCCGCCGTATTTGCCAACAAAGCAACGCCTGCAACACTCAATCGTGCAACCGGAATAATCCTTGTTATACTTGGTATTGTTGTTCTTTTATTTTAATAAATAATGAAGCCATTTTTAATGCCATTTCTGATATACTAAAATAAAACGATACCAAGGTAAAAGGTGACATTCATGACAAAATCATCCCTTATTAATGACCTGAAATCCATGGGACTTACAGGTTCTGAGACAATTCTTATACATTCATCCATGAAAGCAGTCGGCAATGTTGAAGGCGGTGCCGACACCGTGCTTGACGCGCTCATGGAATTCTTTGCAGACGGTCTGCTGCTGCTTCCTACGCATACATGGAAGACTGTGAACGAAGCCAATCCCGTATTTGATGTCAGCAACAGTGAGAGCTGTGTCGGCATTCTTACGGAGCTTTTCCGCAAGCGTCCGGGTGTAGTCCGTTCGCTGCATCCTACACACAGCATTGCTGCCTTTGGGCGCAATGCCGAAAGCTATATAGCGGGCGAACTCTCATGCAACACCCCATGCACTCCGGGCGGCTGCTATGACCGCCTTAAGGACGTGGACGGAAAGATTCTTCTGATAGGTGTCACACATGCCCGCAACACATATATACATAGTGTCGAGGAAGTTCTTAATGTTCCTAACCGCCTTTCAGACAAACCCATGAAGCTGTCGGTTATCGACAATTCCGGCGACAGCCACACCGTCTATATGCGTAAGCATTATAATGCATCCCAGCCGCACATATCTGAGGATTTTGTAAAGCTTGAACAGGCATATATTGACTGCGGCGCTGCCCGCAATGTACTGTTTGGTGATGCACCGTCGGTTCTTTGCAATGCCCGTGGCATATTCAATGTAACAAGGCATGTGCTTGCCCCTGACCCGGAATGCTTCATCACAGAAGACGTTATTCCTTCTGAGCGATGGGCGGATTTTCCGGGAAATGAGTTTTCTGGGGAATAAGTTCTCCGAAGAATACATTTTCTTTATTGTAAAAAGTTATAAAAAGTTATATAATAAATAGAAACTTATAAAAAGTTATAAAAGGCTATAAAGCCATATTAGTTTTTGCAGGGGGAGAATCGGCATGAATAATCCATTTACATTATCATTCGGACAAATGCCATTACAATATATCTCGCGTATTGCGCAGACTAACCAGATTATTGATAATTTCAAAGCCGAACATCCGTCAACGCCGATATACATGATAACCGGTGTCCGCGGTTCAGGAAAAACAGTTATGATGACAAGCATAGCCAATGAGATTAAAAAAAATGATAACTGGATTGTCATTGAACTTAACCCACTCAGAGACATGCTGCAGAGCCTTGCTGCAAAGCTGTATAGTATACCGCAGCTCCATGACCTGTTTCTCAAAGCAAAGCTCGATTTTTCTGCATTTGGATTAGGCGTATCCATTGAAAATGCCTCTCCTGTCACAGATATTGAAGATGTACTTTCGCACATGCTTGAACATATTAACAGATGTGGCAAACGTCTGCTTATAACTGTAGATGAAGCTGTAAACTCCGACAATATTAAAATATTTGCAAGTTCATTCCAGATATTTGTCCGTGATAATCTGCCAATCTATCTGCTAATGACAGGGCTTTACGAAAATATTTACGAATTACAGAATGATAAATCTCTTACATTCCTGTACCGTGCTCCGAAGATTACTCTTGAACCGCTGAATTACACGGCAATACGAAAAAATTATATGGATATTTTTAATATAAGTGCTGATGATGCTGAAAAGATGACTATCCTGACAAAGGGCTATCCATTTGCTTTTCAGGTACTTGGTTATCTTTATTGGGAGTACCGCAATGACAAATCAATTGATGATATACTGCCTGAGTATGACCAATATCTTCAGGAGTATGTTTATGAAAAAATATGGTCTGAGCTGTCTTCGCATGACCGGGATGTTCTTACAGTAATATCTTCATGCGACAGTGACCGTGTCAAAGATATACGTGAGAAGCTTGGTATGAATTCACAGCAATTCTCCGTGTATCGTGACAGACTTAAGCGAAAAGGCGTTATAAATACACAGGAATATGGCAGGATTTCCGTAGCCCTGCCGCGCTTTGCAGAGTTTGTACAGATTCAGTCATTATAAATTTAAAAGGAGTACTCCCATGACCACTAATCTCACAATACGCAGAGCCACACCACAGGACACTCCCGTAATACACGGACTTATCCGCGGGCTGGCTGAATATGAGAAGCGTCCGCAGGATATGACAGCAACCGTTGAGCAGCTTAGGCACTGGCTTTTTGAGCGCATGGCAGCCGAGGTTCTCATTGCTGAGCTTGAAGAAAATGCTGTCGGATACGCACTTTATTACCCGATATTCGGGTCATTTGCAGCAGCAGGCAGAATCTATCTTGAAGACCTCTTTGTGAAGAATGAATACCGTGGAAACGGTTTTGGCAGAACGCTGTTCATGCAGGTTGCAGAGATTGCAGCAAAAGAGGGCTATTCCGGCATGGAGTGGAGCTGCCTTGACTGGAATAAGCCCTCGATAGAATTCTATAATAAGCTTGGTGCCGCAACTGAAAGCGGACGTGTGCATTTTGATTTTAACAAAGCTGCTATGGATGCTGTCTGCAACACATGCGCCGCTATGGATACTGCTACAGATTCTCCATCTTAATGCCCTGTGATGCATTTTCGATATCAGCCTTGAAGCCAAGTGCTGATATTCTCTGGGCTCCGTTGCCCCACACTATCATCTGTTCAAGCGCATCGGACGTTGCCACCGTCACACGGTATCTTCCCTTGTTAGGCGGCGTCTGGTGCATGTCATGAACTGTCTTCTCAATATATTGGTCTGCCGTCTCCGCTTCTTTTGTATACACAACATAAATGTTATGATATTTTTCAACCGAACCCGGATTGCCCTTCACCTTGTATGCATCAAATACAAGAATCAGATTACAGCCCTTATATCCCTGATAATTGCAGAGTATGTCCATAAGATTTCTTCTAGCACTGTCCAGATTGTCCTTAGACAGCTCATTAAGCTCCGGCCACGCAAATATAATATTATATCCGTCAACGAGCAGATATTCTTCCATTGGCTCCTGCTTAGGTATATGGCGTTTTTCTGATACCCTGCCTGTCCGGGCTGAGCTGCCATTACTGCTGCCTGAAGAACTTCCCGTATTGGAGTGTTTTCTTCCGTTATGTTTCTTGAAAAGGCTTAATTCCTCCGGCTTCTTGCGGTACGTCTGACGGAATATCTCTTCAATCTCCTCCTGCGTTATGTACTGCTCACTGCTTCTGTATGACGCATTTTTGAGAGGAACTGTGATTCCGTCTTTTTTATTTTCATTATTCGTACTATTCGTGCCACATGTATTGGTGCCGCTGCCGTCATCCCGCTTCCAGCCATCCTCAACATGGGCGTAGTCCCTGACCTCATACCACGGCACAACAAAGCCGGCACCATGTGCGCAGAACACCGAACCTGTAGGATTGGCGATATCCGCTTCCGGGTCATAACCGCATTCGGCAATTACTTCCTCAGCATTATGGCACGGCTCATAGCCTTTAAGAGTACATGTAAGCCTGCCATGCCCTCTTGTGTATGCTGTTACTTCCCTGCTGTAATCACGCATGGTTGCCGCAGGAGCGCTTCCGGTGAGAATGCATTTATCTCCCTCAGTTACCGGCGGCTCAAATTCTCCATGCATTC
>CAMBEF010000155.1 GCA_945865495.1 uncultured Bacteroides sp.
AAAAAGGGCGATGACGTGAGTGCACTGCTGCATCTTGATATGGAACATCTCGGACCTATGGACATATATGTAAAGCTCAAGGGCAAGAATGTGTCGACTAATTTCTGCCTTGAGAGTGAAGAGATGCTTGACTTTGTCTATGCTCATATTGACCAGCTTAACGACAGGCTTGAGAAGCTCGGCCTTAACTGCCATTTTGACATGAAGGTCAGGGAACCTGAGGAGCAGTTTGATTTTGTGCAGGACTTTGTTGATGCAGATGTTCCTAAGGTGGCACCGACAACACAATTCGTATTTGACAGAAAGGCATAGGTATGGAAAGAAGTCCGATGAATAATCCAAATGATGATAACCGGAATAACCAGAATAACCGTAATAAGGTCGCTGTGGCGCTGTCATATGAAACAGGAGAGCAGGCACCGAGAATTATTGCAAGCGGCAGAGGGTATCTTGCTGACCAGATTATTGAAAAGTCAAAGGAATCAGATGTCCCGGTGTATCAGGACAATAAGCTTGCGTCAACACTTGCCAAGCTTGAGATTGGAGATATGATTCCACCGGAGTTGTACGGAGTTGTGGCAGAGATACTCGTATTTGTTGATGATATGGACAGATTAAAAGCCAAGGTAAAGAAAAAATGATAAATAAAAGACAGAGGGGCGCAGAATATGAGGAGATTGCGGCAAAGTATCTTATTTCAAAGGGATACAGGATTCTTGAGCGCAACTATTCCGACAGGGCAGGTGAGATAGACATTATCGCATCTAAGGACGGAATGCTCATATTCTGTGAAGTCAAATACCGGGGAGGTACCAGCTACGGAAGTGCACTTGAAGCAGTCACTTTGAGCAAACAGCACAGAATCTGCCGCACGGCAATGCACTATTATGCATATCATGGCTGCGCACAGGGGATACAGTGCAGATTTGATGTTATTGCAATAGATGGTGATGAGATTGAACATATTGAGAATGCATTTGAATATGTGTGAGATTGGAATGGAGATAACTATGAATAAAATTCCTACAATAAAATATATAACGCCATCCAACACCACGATTATCCGAGAGACTAACGGCGTAGCATATATCCAGAGCCGTGCACTTGCGGATATTGAGTATGTTAAGCATTCATTTTCGACGAGGCTTGGCGGAGTGAGTGAGGGAATATGGTCTTCGATGAATCTCAACTTTGGAAGGGGAGATGACGAGGCGAAGGTGCTTGCCAACTTCAGGCTGTATGCAGAGGCAACGGGCACTGATGTTGATAATATGGTCTATTCAATGCAGACACATACAACTAATGTTATCCGTGTCGGCAGGGCCGACTGTGGCAATGGTGTTACGAAGCCACAGCGTTTTAATGATGTTGACGGGCTTGTAACCAATGAACCGGGAGTGTGCCTTGTAACAACGTATGCGGATTGTGTGCCGCTGTATTTTGTTGATACGAAGAACCGGGCGATAGGGCTTTCACATTCTGGATGGCGAGGAACCGTAGGTAAAATTACACGGGTCACGGTCAATCTTATGAGAAGCGAATTCGGAACAAAGCCTGAAGATATTATTACATTTATCGGTCCAAGCATCTGTAAGAGTTGTTATGAGGTAAGTGAGGATGTGGCGGAAAAGTTCAAAGCTGCGTACTCAGCGGAAGAGATAAAAGATATACTGACTGATAAAGGTATGATTAACAATGAACGCAAATATCTCCTGAATCTTCATGCAGCTAATGTTGCCAATATGGTGAATGCGGGAATACCAACAGATAATATAAATGTGACTGACATATGCACCTGCTGCAATCCTGACTTCCTGTATTCTCACAGGGCGTCAGGAGGCAGACGTGGTGGCTTATGTGCATTTCTTGAATTAAGATGATTAAGAAAGAACTTAATCAGAACTTTTTCTTAGGCTTGCTTGTTGTCTTAATGAGAAGCCATAATATGAGACCGAGCCCTCCGATTGTGACAACGATTCCGAGAATATATCCGAACAGCTCCGAGAACATTGAAGTATCAGTAAAATGCTCCTTCATCTGGCTGTATGATACGTTATCAACGATATCCTTAGCAACACCGGCTGCATCTTCGTTAAATATATAAGTTGTTGTATCGTTAGGATCACCGGCGCTCGGAAGCTTGGTCTGGAGAGCTATTGATATCTCGCAGCCTTCGGCTATCGTATAATATTTGCGGGAATATACGGTTGTCTCATCGGTTGTGGTACAGAAGTCTGCAACAAAATATATTCCTGAAGGACCATTGTAGCGGGATACGGAGTAGACAGTGTCATACTCGGCCTGTCTGCAGTGGTTCTCATATTCTTCAAAAGCTGCAGCAAGCTCATCTGATGACATATCACTGTAATTCTTAAGCCCATCCTTCTTGACACCTCCAAGAATTACTTCATAAGAGAGATTCTCAGGCATTGTCTCGAGGTAAAGATTATTCTTGTCGAACATTATTCTGAGCTGGTCGGCGGAAGCATTTATTCTGCTTAAGTTGGGGTCGGCAGATGTTACACTGTTGGTGAATGTTATCATTGACTTCGGGACACGGATTCTGGTATTAATCTGTGCAAATGTATAATCAGTGTATTCCCCGGAACCTGAGACTTCATTGGATGTGGCAGCCGCGGAAGAAGAGTCTGCAGCGTTGGCTGTTACGCTTCCTGTCATTAATGATGCAATTGTTATGGCAGCGGCGCCAAGACAACTGACTGTTGTTTTTATTATTCTGTTATAATGCATGTTTTATTAAGTCCTCTCAAATAATGAAATACAAATATATTCCGAATATAGCATAATATTTTGCAAAAATCAATTTTGTATGATATTATTTAATCGTATGTTTAGATTTAGCAATAGATTCAGCATGTCGATCAGTATTAATAAAGAAAGGTATAGATAGATATGAGCAAACCGATAGTTGCCGTGGTCGGAAGACCTAATGTCGGCAAATCAACACTGTTTAACGTACTCGCCGGAAGAAAGATATCAATCGTCAAGGATACACCGGGTGTTACAAGAGACAGAATATATGCAGATGTGAACTGGCTGGATAAGTCATTTACACTGATTGATACAGGCGGTATTGAGCCTGATTCAAAGGATATTATCCTCTCACAGATGAGAGAGCAGGCACAGATTGCCATAGATACGGCAGATGTAATTATGTTTATTACTGATGTGCGCCAGGGACTTGTAGATGCAGATGCCAAGGTGGCTGATATGCTCAGACGTTCAAGCAAGCCGGTAATCTTAGTTGTCAACAAGGTAGATAATTTTGAAAAGTTCATGCCTGATGTGTATGAATTCTATAATCTTGGAATAGGCGATCCTGTGCCTATATCAGCAGAGTCACAGCTTGGAATAGGTGATCTGCTTGATGAGGTTATAAGCCATTTTCCTGAAGGAAGTGCTGATGAGGAAGAGGATGAGCGCCCTAAGATAGCCATAGTAGGTAAGCCTAATGTAGGTAAGTCATCAATAATCAATAAGCTGACCGGAGATCAGAGAGTGATTGTATCTGATATTGCAGGTACGACAAGAGATGCAATTGATACGGACGTTAAGTTCAACGGCAAGGAATATGTATTTATTGATACGGCAGGACTCAGACGCAAGAATAAGATTAAGGAAGAACTCGAGAGATACAGTATCATCAGAACAGTAAGCGCAGTAGAACGTGCTGATGTTGTCATTATTGTTATTGACGCAACAGAGGGTGTTACCGAACAGGATGCCAAGATTGCGGGTATTGCACATGAGCGTGGCAAAGGTATTATTGTTGCCGTTAATAAGTGGGATGCAATTGAGAAGAATGACAAGACTATGAATGAACATACGAAGAAGATTAAGGATGTTCTTTCATTTATGCCTTATGCGGAGATTCTTTTTGTGTCAGCAGTTACCGGACAGAGACTCAATAAGATATATGAGCTTATTGATGAGATTATCGACAGCAGAACTATGAGAGTGCAGACAGGTGTGCTTAATGAGATCCTTACAGAAGCGGTTGCAATGCAGCAGCCTCCTACGGATAAGGGTAAGAGACTTAAGCTTTACTACATTACACAGGTTGCGGTAGGACCTCCTACATTTGTAATATTTGTTAATGACAAGAAGCTCATGCATTTCTCATACACAAGATATATAGAGAACAGAATACGTGATACATTCGGATTCAGAGGTACGGCTCTGCATTTCATAATACGTGAACGCAAGGAGAAGGATGCCTGATTATGGAAAGAATAATTTGTTTGGTAATTTGATATGTGTTTGGACTTTTTCAGACAGGATATATATACGGAAGACTGAATCATATTGATATACGTGAGTACGGAAGCGGTAATGCGGGGACGACTAATGTTATGAGAACGCTTGGCAGGAAGGCAGGCTTTATAACATATTTCGGCGATGCACTTAAGGCAGTTTTCTGCATTATACTTATTCATTTCCTGTTTGGAGTTAAACATCCTGATATTGAATTTCTTCTGGTGCTCTATGCGGGGCTTGGTGTAATACTCGGACATAACTTTCCGTTTTATCTGGGATTCCGCGGTGGTAAGGGAATAGCCACAACTTCAGGAGTTATTCTTTCACTTCTGCCGTACAACTGGATGCTTGCCGTACTTGCATTTGTAACATTCATGGGTGTGACGTTTGTATCCAGATATGTATCACTTGGTTCGCTTGTAATGGTGACAGGCTTCTTTATAGAGTTTGTTGTGTTCGGACAGCTTGGAATGCTTAATGTACTTCCTGAGCATCTTGCTGAGGCATATATAATTGCATTTATAATAACTGCACTTGCATTTATAAGACACAGAGCTAATATTAAGAGACTTATGACCGGAACAGAGCGTAAGATCGGACATAAAAATAAAGCATAATAAAGCTTGGAGGAACGAGGATTAAGATGGCTAAGGTTAGTATTATAGGAGCTGGTAGCTGGGGAATTGCAATATCACTTCTGCTTAACAATAACGGACATGAGGTTACTGTATGGTCAGTACTCAAGGATGAGATTAAGATGCTTAATGAAAAGAGAGAGCATACAAAGTCCCTTCCCGGAGTGAAGATTCCGGAAAGCATAGTCTTCAGCGATGATCTGGAGGCAGTGCTTACAGACCCTGATATTGTGGTACTTGCTGTTGCATCTCCGTATACAAGAAGTACCGCACATATGATGAGTCCTCATGTAAAGGAAGGCCAGATAATTGTCAATGTAGGCAAGGGTATTGAGGAGACAACACTTGAGACGCTATGCCATGTGGTAGAGGATGAGATTCCGCAGGCACAGGTTGCGGTTCTTTCGGGTCCAAGCCACGCTGAAGAGGTTGGAAGGGGAATCCCTACTACATGTGTAGTCGGTACACGTAAGAAGGCTAATGCGGAATTCATACAGAATGTATTCATGAG
>CAMBEF010000156.1 GCA_945865495.1 uncultured Bacteroides sp.
CTGTAAGCGTGCTTATCTTGTAATAAGCTCCACGCACCTTATATGCGCCTGTGTACTGCATGTTCTCCGGCTTAAGATATACCTTATTGCCGCTCTGCCTGCTGAAATATTCGCTGTATACAAGATTAGTCTTAAGTGTTACCTCCTGTACTTTTTCAGCAGCTTCTTCGAATTTTTCAAGTGTTAATTTGTCCATACTGGCCTCCATTATTATTAATTAATCATCTTCCCCTTCAGGTACATCAAAGAGGGCGTTGACATAATCTTCAGAATTAAACTTCTGCAGATCTTCAATATGCTCTCCCACGCCGATATATTTGACAGGCACGCCAAACTCAGTCTGTATCGCGATAGCTATACCTCCCTTGGCAGTTCCGTCCATCTTGGTAAGAATTATTCCCGTTATATCCATTACGTCTTTGAACTCACGCAGCTGTGATAATGCGTTCTGTCCTGTTGTTGCATCAAGGACAAGAAGATTTTCCCTGTAAGCATCAGCATACTCCCGTTCAATGACTCTGTCAATCTTACGGAGCTCTTCCATAAGATTCTTTTTGTTGTGAAGACGTCCCGCAGTATCACACAGAAGGACATCTGCTTTTCTTGCCTTGGCTGCGGCAACTGCATCAAAGATTACCGCTGCTGGATCTGAGCCCTCTGACTGTGCGATTATATCACACTGGCTTCTGTTAGCCCATTCTGTAAGCTGTTCGATGGCAGCGGCACGGAACGTATCGGCTGCCGCAAGAATAACCTTCTTGCCCTGTCCTCTCAAATGTGCTGCAATCTTGCCGGCAGATGTTGTCTTGCCGACTCCGTTAACACCGATAAGAATAATAATCGACTTGCGGTTTTCAAAATCATATGCATTCTCACCAAGATCCATCTTCTCTTTGATAGTATCAATAAGAAGCTGCTTGCAATCAGCAGGATTCTTTACTTTGTTCTCATGAACCTTTTCCTTAAATTCATCAAGTATCTCCTCTGTTGCACGGACACCTATATCACCCATTATCATTGTCTCTTCAAGTTCTTCGTAGAAATCATCATCTATTGAAGAAAATCCCGAAAAGATTGCGTCCATTCCGGATGTTATATGGTCTCTGGTCTTGGTAAGCCCTTCTTTTAATTTACTGAATAATCCCATACATGTCCTCATTTCTCATTTTACTGTTTTCTGTCAGAAGCATCAAGCTCATTCTCAATAAGATCAACCGACACAAGCGTTGAGACACCTTTTTCCTGCATCGTTATACCATACAGCCGGTCAGCTGCTGCCATTGTACCACGTCTGTGAGTAATTACGATAAACTGTGTATGCTTTGTCAGCTTATGCAGATATGAAGCATATCTGTCTACATTAGAATCATCAAGTGCGGCCTCAATCTCATCGAGAAGGCAGAATGGTGACGGCTTGAGATTCTGTATCGCAAACAGAAGTGAGATAGCCGTAAGTGCTTTTTCACCACCGGAGAGCTGCATCATGTTCTGAAGCTTCTTTCCGGGTGGCTGTGAGATAATCACAATTCCTGCCTCAAGGATATCCTCTCCTTCAACAAGTTCTATCGTACCGCGTCCACCGCCAAACAATTCCCTGAAGACTTTGTCGAACTCTGTCTTAATCTCCTCAAACTTGGCTTTAAACTGGATTCGCATTCCGTTATCAAGCTCGTCTATTACAGTCATAAGACTCTGCTCTGCCTTAATGAGATCATCATGCTGTGTACTCAGGAAAGTATAACGCTCATTGACATCCTTATACTCTTCGATAGCATTTACATTGACATCACCAAGTGCACGTATCTGTGCCTTAACTGATGCAATTGTCTTCTTGATTGACGCAAGGTCCGTCATCTCAGGATCTCTCAGCTGCGAAGCCGAACCATATGTAATCTCGTATTCAGACCACATGTAATCAACAAGTCCGTCTTTGGCAGCTTCAAGCTTTTCCTTAGCCGCATTAAGTCTGTAGCACTCTTTGTCAAGTGCACTGATAGTATTGGCGAGATTCTCTCTCTTATCAAAAAATGTCTTATTCTGCTCTGACACTTTTGCGCGCTTCTCTCTCAAAGCCTCAATACTCTTCTCACACTCTTCAATCTTTGTCTGTGCATCCTCAATTGCTGTCTTAGTCTGGGCAATCATGTCTTCCTTAGCCTTAATCTCATCAGCCGTATTGGCAAGCTGCCCGTTAAGTCCCTTCTCCTCATTCCGGAGATTCTCAATATCCCACTCTATTCGTGTTATATTCTCCTGAAGATATGTATCCTTTTGCTGAAGAGAATTGAACTGTACATGTATGCCTTCTGTTCTGGCAATATGTCCCGCTTCTTCATTACGCTTCGCTTCAAGCCGGCTGTTAAGCTTTGCAGCTTTTTCCTGTGCAAGCGTGTTCTTATCATCAAGCGATGCAAGACTGCTTGTAACATCCGACAGGCCGCCTCTGATATCCTCTATCTGCTTATCAAGCCTTGCAGCCTCAGACGCACTTTCCTGATATGATGCGATAATCTCATCACGTTTCTGTGATGCCTGCTTATAATTCATCTGTGCCGTGTTATAAGCAATCTGCTGCTCACGCATCGACTTACCCGCAGCTTCGTTATCCTCGCGGATTGATGCAAGCTTCTTACGTGTATCGGCAAGCTCTCCTTTCAGCTTATCAAGGCTGTCGCTTATCTGTGCCACAGAAGCCTTAAGCTCTTCAATCTCCCTGCGTCGTCCAAGAAGATTGCTCGAATTACGGAAAGCACCACCTGTCATGGAACCTCCCGGATTAAGCTGTTCACCTTCAAGTGTAACTATCCTGAGTGAATATTTATACTTCCTTGCGATTGCAAGTGCATTATCAATATTATCTACAACGAGGATTCTTCCAAGCAGGTAATTAACAAGGTTCTCATATTCAAATGATACTCTCACAAGCTTACTTGCTATTCCAACAACGCCCTTCTCATTAAGACACGCATCCTTCTCAATAGTATTGCGTCCCGATATTGATGACAATGGCAGGAATGTTGCACGCCCGAACTTATTCTCCTTAAGATATGCAATAAGTCCTTTGGCAGTCTGTTCATTATCAGTAACAATATTCTGTATTGTACCGCCAAGTGCAGTCTCAATTGCGACCTCATACTGCTTCTGCACCTTAATGATATCAGCCACAACTCCAAGTATACCGTCATTATCAGTCTTGCGCTCCATGACCTTTCGTATGCTGTTGCCATATCCGTCATATCTTTCAGCAATATTGCGGAGCGATTCAAGTCTTGATCTCTCGCGGTGATACTGCTGCTGTGTCTTATCTATCTCCGATGTAAGCTCTGCTATCTTCTCACGGCATGAAGCTATTTGCGCCTCATATTCTTTTATCTGCTCAGTAAGTGAATTGACTTTATCCTGTATAAGAGACGCCTCATGTGCATATCCGTTGATAACTCCAATCTGTGCACTCTCATCGCTCTTTCCCTGAATAACCCTGCTGTTGAGTTCTGCCCTTCTGATATTAATCTGCTCAAGCATCGTCTCATAACGCTGGTTCTCAGTCTTTATATTACTCTTCTCATTGAGGATGTCATACATCTCATTCTGTGCAGCCTCAATCTCTGCTGTAAGCCGTGCTATCTCGTTAGTGATAACCTTATGCTCATTCTCACTGTTATCCTGCTTAAGCTTTATCTCTTCAAGTTCTTTGGCAAGTTCTTCACGGTCTCTTAAAAAACCTGATTTCTGTGTCTCAAGGCGTGCACATTCCTGATGAATCACACCTATTCTGTCATTGTAATGAGTCTCGTTGCTGCGTATAGTCTTAATCTGTTCACTCATTACATTCATCTGTCCGTTAAGGCGTCCCTTTTCGACGTCGGTTTCGGACTTAAGTGACATCTCATTCTCTATTTCAGTCTGTAATTCCGATAATCTCTGCTCTGCAGCCTCATATTCAGCTTTTGTGCTCTCATATTCCCTATTCGACTTATCAAGGTCGTCTGTTGCTATCGTAAGCTTATTATCTATATCTGCCAGAGTTGCTCTTGTTGATTCCATCTCAAGGAGAAATGCATTAATATCATTAGTCTTAAGATTCTCCTTAAGCAGAAGGTACTGGCGTGCCTTCTCAGACTGCTTCTCGAGCGGTCCGACCTGCTTCTCAAGTTCCGACAGGATATCATTAACCCTGACAAGGTTGGCCCGCTCATTCTCAAGCTTCTTAACGGCAGCAGCCTTACGCCTCTTGAACTTTACAATTCCTGCCGCTTCATCAAAAAGCTCTCTTCTTTCTTCAGGCTTTCCGCTTAAGATCTTATCAATCTGTCCCTGTCCGATAATAGAATAGCCTTCCTTACCGATACCCGTATCATAGAAAAGTTCGGATACATCCTTCAGCCTGCATGTATTACCGTTAATCATGTATTCACTCTCACCGGAGCGGAACACACGCCTTGCAACAACAACCTCATCATAGTCCACAGGGAGTGCATGATCAGAATTATCAAGTGTAATTGCCACATATGCAAACCCAACCGGCTTACGCAGCTGTGTACCGGCGAATATAATATCCTCCATCTTGGTTCCACGAAGCTGCTTGGCACTCTGTTCACCCAGAACCCATCTTACGGCATCGGCTACATTACTCTTACCGCTTCCGTTAGGGCCTACGATTCCGGTAATTCCGTTATTAAATTCAAAAACTATTTTGTTGGCAAAAGACTTAAAGCCCTGTACCTCGATACTTTTTAAATACATATTTCCCCCGATGTCTATTTTCTCAGCCTTAATATGGCATCATAGGCTGCCTGCTGTTCGGCAGCTTTCTTATTATGACCGCTTCCATGGCCGAGGACTGTGGCACCGTTGAGCACCTCTGCCGAGAATGTCTTACTGTGCTCAGGACCTTCCTCGCCTGTAATCCTGTACTCAGGCGTCTTATTGTCAGCCTGAAGAATCTCCTGAAGAATCGTCTTGCTGTCATAAAAAAGCTTCTTATTATCGAGGTCATTAAGTACATGTGCCATTATAAATTCCTTCGCAGGCTCAAAACCTCCGTCAAGGTAAATGGCGCCTATAACTGCCTCAAGTGCATCAGAAGTTATCGAATCCCTCTGTCTTCCTCCTGTTGCATCCTCTCCCTTGCCAAGCATTATATACTTCTGCAGGCTGATATCCCTGGCGCAGAATGCAAGCGACGGCTCACAGACCATGCTCGCACGGAGCTTGGACAATGAGCCCTCGTTAACATCCTTATGTTCATTAAAAAGATATTCACTGCTCACAAGTTCAAGCACGGCATCACCAAGGAATTCAAGTCTCTCATTATTCCCCGTCTTATTGATACGAAGCTCGTTGGCATATGAACTGTGTGTAAGCGCATGCTTAAGCAATGATACATCATTAAAGCTGTAGCCCATCGTCTGCTGCAGCTCA
>CAMBEF010000157.1 GCA_945865495.1 uncultured Bacteroides sp.
ACAAACACCACCGCAAAGTACTGCCTGCTCACCAAAGAGGTCTGTCTCTGTCTCTGTTCTGAATGTTGTCTCAAGAACACCTGCTCTTGCTCCACCGATTGCAAGTGAGTAAGCAAGTGCGATATCAAGTGCCTTACCTGTAGCATCCTGATGAACAGCTACAAGACAAGGAACACCCTTACCAGCCTGATACTCGCTACGTACTGTATGTCCAGGTCCCTTAGGAGCGATCATTGTTACATCGACATCCTTAGGTGGGATAATCTGATTGAAGTGGATGTTGAAACCATGTGCAAACATAAGCATGTTACCAGGCTCAAGGTTTGGCTCAATATCCTTCTTGTACATAGCTGCCTGAAGCTCATCATTGATAAGAATCATAATAATGTCAGCCTTCTTAGCTGCCTCTGCTGCTGTGTATACTTCAAATCCCTGTGCTTCAGCCTTAGCCCATGACTTACTTCCTTCATAAAGACCAATAATGACGTGGCATCCTGACTCCTTAGCGTTAAGTGCATGTGCATGTCCCTGGCTGCCGTAGCCGATGATTGCAATTGTCTTGCCGTCAAGCATTGATAAGTTGCAATCCTGCTGATAATAAATCTTTGCCATCTGAATGGTACCTCCATATAATAATAAAAATTTATTTTAAACTTGCAGCGCCTCTTGCAAGTCCTGTAATACCTGTCCTTGCAAGCTCTGTAATTTTAAAATCATCTAAAAGCTCAATAAACGCACTAAGCTTCGACTGACTTCCCGTAAGCTCAATAGTCATAGTGCCTTCGCTGCTTACATCAACTATATTAGCCCTGAATATATCCGCTATAGCAGCGACATCCTGTCTTCTGCTTGCGTCAGCTTCCACCTTAATAAGTATTAGTTCCCTGCATACCGAAGCATCAAGAGGAAGCTCTACAATCTCTTTTACGTCAACGAGCTTAGCCAACTGCTTCTCAATCTGCTCAAGAACATCATCATCTCCAGTTACCGTAACAGTCATTCTTGAATACTGTGGATCCTGCGTTACCCCTACAGTAAGGCTGTCTATGTTATATCCTCTTCTGCTGAAAAGTCCTGCGATACGGCTTAATACACCTGACTCATTCCCAACAAGAATAGAAAAAACTGCCTGTCTCATAATTATCATATCCTTTCACTTACGTCCGCCGTGCGTCAAAGACGTCTTAAGACTGCATAAAATTATCTTATCAACCATTACCATTTTTGTCAATAAAAAAAGCATCCGCCTGAAGCCTTCCGGCATCTTTTAAATCATGCGTAACTACTATAAGCTGCCTTTGTCCTATATTATCAAGTATGTACTTAACCGCAATACTCCTGTTATCCTCATCAAGTCCCGCAAACGGTTCGTCCATAACTACTGCATCTGAAGCTGCAAGCATTGCCCTTACTATCTCGCAGCGCCTTTTCATACCCCCGCTTAATTCATCCGCTCTTGTGTCACAGCCGTTTTTGCCGAGAAGCGTCTCAAGATGAGACCTTACGACATCTGCCGGCATATCCGGTACGGCAAGCCTTATATTATCATATGCCGAAAGCCATGGACACAGCCTGCTTTCCTGAAACACAACCGATACTTTCTGCGGAAGTGTAATACTTCCTTTACGGCACTCAAGCAGTCCGGAGATAACCTTCAAAAGAGTAGTCTTGCCTATTCCCGACTCTCCCATAATGCACAGATGTCCTCCGGGCGGTATTTTCACGCTTATGCCATTAATCACATTTTCCAAACCATATCCCGCACTTACATCATTAAGCTCTATATCAGCTGCACCCGGTCTGCTGTTATGTCCACCGCAATTATCTGCTGACGCATGACTTCTGTATGACATTCCGTATCTGCAGCATGACTTTGCAGCCGCATCTGACATAAGCAGAAGCAGCTTCTCGAATGCCACGCTTGCAATAATAATTATTATGCCCCATGACAGCAATACATCTGTCTCAAGATAAAGCTTGGCAAGATACATCTGTTCTCCAATTGAATTGCGTGTAAGCCCTATAACCTCTGCGGCCGCACCGGCTTTCCAGCACATTCCCGCCGAGCTTTTTACAGCCGTTCTTATATAAGGCATACACTGCATGAGAGATATGTATCTGAATCTTCTCATCCCATGTATGCCGAACACATCTGCCATCTGTGCAAGATTCTTATCCATATTATCAATTCCCTGAACCATACCGTGATATATAACAGGGAATACAACAATAAATGCAATCACTGCTGATACATTCTTTGCTCCGGCTATCATTAATACCAGAATTATAAATGCTGTTACAGGTAATGCCTGCATCGCACTTATCAGTGGCGCTAACATTATTCTCACCGCGCGCACATATCCTGCTGCCAATCCCGCCACAATTGCCGTTACAAATGCAGCCGTATATCCGGCGAATATCCTGAGGAGACTATGCCTTGGGATTATGTAGGTATTTATTTGTCCAAGCATTCCTGCCATGCAAAAAAGTACTTTAACGGGACCCGGAAGTACAATATCCAGTCCCGTCAAAGTACTTGCTATCTGCCATATAGCGAGCCACGCCAAAACAGCCGGTATATATGCAAATATATTCTTATTAAATCTGTTATGTGTCATTATGACTCCAATGCATTGCCGATGAATTTTACAATCATATATAACGTATTAACGTCATTCTCGCTCCACTTTCTTCTGTGGGCGCCAAATATATCAAATGATACAATTCCCATAACGTGCTCATTAGAACCTATCATAAACTGAAGCGTTGAACATATCTCATGATCTTTCCAGAAATCATACATCCTAGGGCAATGAATCTCACATTCCTTGACATTATTTATCTGGTTGATTCCATTGGAATTGAACAGTGCCAGATACCTGCCGTCCATAATATCCGATACATCTTCGACAGGCATATTATATCTGCCCGCTGTCATTGATGTACGGATTCGGCCATCTTCATCGCTCTCATATATCGTTATTCCATGTATATTAAGATTCTCTATAATACTGTCGAGGACGTGCGGTATAACATCCCTGCCGGCTTTGGTAAGCAGGAATATAAGATTAGACGCAAGCTCTGATTTAGCTATCGGCTTAAGTTCCACACATGTATGTGCAACGTAAGCACCTTCTTTCTCTTCTTCCAGCTCTCCGTGAAGCTCCTTAGTATATATTATGAATCTGTCACGTCCCTTTTCCTTGGCGATATAAAGTGCTTTATCAGCAATCTTGAACAGTCGTACATAATCGTCTGCATCTTTGGGGTAATTGGCAACGCCTATAGATGTTGTAAATCTGTAATCCGGCGCCTTATTCTGAAATGCCCATTCAAGCTCTTCCCTTATACCGATCAGGATACTTCTCAATTCATTAACATCATTTGCATTATCAAGCATTATCATGAACTCATCACCACCGATTCGTCCGACAACGCCCTTATCTCCTACCCACGTTCTTATAGTCTGTGCGAATCTGTATATTACCTCATCACCAAACAGATGTCCGTATGTATCATTAACATTCTTGAAGTAATCAATATCACATATTGCAAGCCAGAACGGCTCTTTCTTGCCGGTCTCATTAAAATGCTTTATCTTGTTCTCAACAAAGTCAGTCATGGCTTTCTTGTTAAGAAGTCCCGTGGCGGAATCCTTCTCTGCCGCATCGTCACTTAATTCACCGGATGTTGCTTTGCCTATACGTGATACATGTGAAGCAATCCCTATCACTCTTGCAAGCTCATTATCATAATACAATGTCTGTCCGTGAAATGACATAAGCTCATAATTCTCGCCTCCACGGAATATATTAGTCTCAAGCTCAACCGTAAAGCTCGCATCACATGTTTTTATCTTATCAAAAAGCATATACAACTTCTTGATGTTCTCACCTACGACATGCTTTTCTTCAATCAGCCTTTTCTGGACTTCATCAATATCAGCCTTTTCAATATTATCAGCCCTGTATCCCCTGTAACAGAAAAACGTAAATATTCCGTCAGACGGATTATACTCAAAGAAATACTCTGCGAGCATTCCCATTATGCTGCGGTATTTGCGTACATTAAGATCCATCTTCTTGTATCTGGCGTTCAGTGTTACAAGATCTCTGAGCTCTATATCAGTATGTTTTGTTCCGTTAACCGGATATGCACGCCTGAGTGCAATAATAAGACACGGCCTGTACGCACCGTCTCTTCTCCTCATCCTAACGATAACAAATCGTTCAGATGGAGCATCTTCATTCTCTATGTATCTGTAAAAGCGTTCTACATCATCATCTGCGATAAGCTTGTCAAATCTTGTATATTCCTCATATACAAACTGATACGCACGCTGGTCAGCTTTCACCACAATGTAATCGCTGTCAAATGTAATTCTTGAACATGCCATGTCATTGGCGGCATGTCTGAAATCAATCTCATTATTCATACTGATTCATTGGCTCCGTCTGTAGTACATTCTTGTTAAAATCCGCCTAAATATCTGTTAATGCCTGTTCTATATCAGCAATTATGTCATCCGCATTCTCGATTCCGACCGAGAGTCTTATAAGATCAGGCTGTACACCTGCCTCAATAAGCTGCTCATCTGTCATCTGACGATGTGTGTGGCTTGCCGGATGAAGCACTGATGTCCTTGCATCCGCAACATGAGTAACTATAGCAACGAGCTTGAGACTGTCCATGAACTTAACGGCAGTATCCCTTCCGCCCTTAAGCCCGAACGAAATTACACCGCATATGCCATCCGGCATATATTTTCTGGCAAGATCATAATATCTGTTGCCCGGAAGTCCCGCATAATTAACCCATGCAACCTTATCATTGTTATTAAGATACGCTGCCACCTTGTCAGCATTCTCACAGTGTTTCCTTACTCTGAGCGCCAGAGACTCGAGGCCAAGATTAAGCAGAAATGCATTCTGCGGAGACTGCATTGAGCCCAAATCACGCATAAGCTGTGATGTAGCTTTAGTAATGTATGCCGCCCTGCCAAACTTTTTAGTATATATAATTCCATGATACGATTCATCAGGAGTAGTAAGCCCAGGATACCTGTCCGCATGTGCTTCCCAATCAAAATTGCCACTATCAACAATACATCCGCCAAGCGCAACTGCGTGTCCATCCATATATTTTGTCGTCGAATGTGTTACTATATCGGCACCCCATTCAAAAGGTCTGCAGTTAACCGGTGTTGCAAACGTATTATCAACTATAAGCGGCATACCATGCCTGTGTGCAACATTAGCAAACTTCTCAATATCAAGTATCGTAAGCGCCGGATTAGCAATCGTTTCACAGAATATAAGCTTTGTGTTCGGTCTTATG
>CAMBEF010000158.1 GCA_945865495.1 uncultured Bacteroides sp.
AATATACCGCAATTGAGAAAAATGCATAATCCGGCAATAAATTGCATGTAAAAATTATCAAAAACCACGAAAATTTTAATTTTAATAAAAATTGCTTACGAAGAAAAGATGTATATGGTAGAATAACTTCTGCAAAAAAAGAATGCCATGTGCGAATATATTTACAACGCAGGAAGGATACACAGCAGTGGAGTCAGTACGAGTTGACTCCACTGCTTATTTTTTGCAGATATTGTAAATTAAAAAGGAATTTAAAAGGAGTAAAACAAATGCCAAGAACAAAAAAACAGGAAATTATCTACACAATCATGATGGTAATCGTCATGGTTTACGGAATGGTGTGCTACAACATAGCACTTGACACAAAGGGAATGCAGTACTTTATATTCGGAGCAGCGCTTTCGGAGCTCCCGCTTATGGGCGTTGTTGCTTTTGTGCTTGATACTTTTATTGCAGGACCAATTGCAAAAAAAATAACATTCAGACTTTTTACACCGGGACAGGATAAGCAGATTTTCATTATTCTTTCCATATCGCTGCTGTCACTCTGGACAATGTGTCCTATGATGAGCCTTGCTGCAACAATATTTTTTAAGACGGGATTAAGTGCGCAGATTCTTCCGGTATGGTTTGAAACGACTGCACTTAATATGCCGGCGGCGCTTATATGGCAGCTGTTTGCAGCCGGTCCGCTTGTAAGATTTATATTCGGAAAAGCTGTAAAGCAGAATTGATAAAATTTGATATATACAGCAAACAGTAGCAGATTGAGCTGGTAAACAAGAATGAAATATGAGCTATATCAATATTGTATGGCAGATTGGTAAAAATTTAGCAAAGGTTATTATATTTTGCTAAATTTGTAAAAAAAAGCTTGTAAATAAAAAATGGAGTTGTATAATAACAACGATTTCAAATTCACATTGATAAAAAACATGGGCAATTTGACAGAGAAGCTGATGGAAGAGCTGAACTGTGAGACCGTCTTTACAATCCCTGTATTCGGCGGAATCGGAGTGGCAGAATCAGTAGTTGTCACGTGGATTATAATGGCGGTTATGGTGATTGCTGCTATTATCCTGACAAGGAATCTTCGCGTAGACCACATCAGCAGACGTCAGGCAGTGGCCGAAACGATTGTGACGAAACTCAATGGTATGGTAGAGAGCATGATAGGACCGGAAGGAAAGAGATACGTTCCTTATCTTGCAACAGTACTTGTCTACATAGGCATAGCCAATATAATAGGTCTGTTCGGATTCAAATCCCCGACTAAGGATCTTAATGTAACGGCGGCGCTTGCCATAATGAGTATCGTGTTGATTGAAGGTGCCGGAATATACCAGCACGGTGTAAAAAAATGGCTTCATAAATTCACGGAGCCTATCGCTATCGTTACACCAATCAACATCCTTGAGGTCTTTACAAGACCGCTGTCGCTGTGTATGCGACTTTTCGGTAATGTACTTGGCTCTTATGTAATTATGGAGCTGCTGAAGATTATTGTTCCGGTAGTTGTACCGGCAGTATTCTGTCTGTATTTTGATATATTTGACGGACTTCTTCAGGCATACGTATTTGTATTTCTTACTTCACTTTATATCAAAGAGGCTGTGGAGTAACATCAAAATTTTATTAATTTATTAAGATTAACGGAGGATTATTTCTATGGGTACATTAATAGCAATTGGTGCAGGTATTGCAGTTTTAGGTGGACTTGGTGCCGGTATTGGTATCGGTATTGCAACAGGTAAGGCTTCAGAGGCAGTTGCAAGACAGCCTGAGGCAGAAGGTAAGATCAGTAAGACACTTATTCTTGGTTGTGCACTTGCAGAGGCAACAGCTATTTATGGTTTCGTTATCGCACTTATGATTATTATCATGTTAAAGTAATTTGAAAGGCAGGTTGGTAAGATGCTCCGATTAGATTGGAATTTATTATTTACCGTAATAAATCTTTTACTGCTTTTCGTGTTAATGAAGATGTTTTTGTTTAAGCCGGTTCAGAAGATTCTTGATGAGAGACAGGCAGAGGCTGACAAACAGTTTGATGAGGCAAAGGCACGTCAGGATGCAGCCGATGGAATGAAGGCACAGTACGAGCAGTCTATGGCTAACATCGAGAAAGAAAGAGAAGATACTCTTCGTGAAGTAAGACGTAATGCTGATGCTGAGTATCACAGAATCGTTGAAGATGCTCAGGATAAGGCTAAGCAGATAAAGGATGATGCTGTTGCAGAGGCTGAGAATAAGAAAACTCAGATTCTTAAGAAGGCTGAGAAAGAAATCGCAGACATGGTTGTTGATGCAGCAGTTAAGGTAGTAGGAGAGAAGGAAGGAGCTGAAGTTGACAGTTCCCTCTATAACGAATTTTTAAATAAAGCAGGTGATAAATAGTGACTCAGGCAGCGATTGATTACGCAACAGATTTGCGCAAAACGGAAACTCCAAAGGAACTACTGCAGCAGGTCAGGGGAATTCTTGAAGCCGTACCTGAAGTTAGAACGGATTTTGAAAACCCTACGGTATCTATTGAGAAAAAGCACCTGGTTATTGACAGAGTATTTCCTAAGGAAATAAGAGATTTTTTGAAAATACTGTGCGACAACAAAGATTTTCAGCTCTTCGACGAAATCTGTCAGGCATTTGATGAGCTCGGAAGAACTCCACAGGCAGAAGAAGATCACGCACAGCTGATATATGTTACTCCACCAACTGATGAGCAGCTTGATGGAATAAAGAAGTTCCTTGCAAAGGAATTCAATAATCCTGATATTAAGATTGACTGCAAAGAAGACAAGTCACTCAAGAGTGGTTTTATCTTAAGAGTAGGAACAAAGGAATATGACTGGAGTGAGAAGGGAAGAATCGAGCAGTTTGAAAACAGTATAGCCAAGGCTGTTAATTCTTCACGCAATACTACATTCAGTGAAGAGGGAATTATATCAATTCTCCGTACTGAGATTGCAGACTTTGAACTCGAAGCTAAGAATAAAGAGATTGGTGTTGTCAACTGGGTTGGTGACGGTATCGCCAATATCGACGGAATTGACCATGCATTCTATGGTGAAATCGTAGTATTTGACTGTGGTGTTAAGGGCATGGTACAGGATGTAAGACGTGACGAGATAGGTGTTATCCTTTTCGGACGTGATACAGAGATAAAGGAAGGCACAAGAGTTGTCAGAACCGGTAAGATGGCAGGTATCCCTGTAGGTGATGCATTCAAGGGCAGAATAATAAATGCTCTCGGTGAGCCTCTTGACGGTGAGGGTGATATTGAGCAGACAGGCTTCAGACCTATCGAGTGTCCTGCACCAAGCATCGTTGACAGAAAGTCAGTATCTGTACCAATGGAGACAGGTATACTTTCAATTGACTCTATGTTCCCAATCGGACGTGGACAGCGAGAGCTTATCATCGGTGACCGTCAGACAGGTAAGACTTCAATTGCAATGGATACAATCATCAACCAGAAGGGTAAGGATGTTGTATGTATATATGTTGCAATCGGACAGAAAGCATCAACTATTGCAAAGCTTGTTAATACATTAAAGAAAAATGATGCAATGGACTATACGATTATCGTATCTGCCACAGCATCTGATCCTGCACCGTTGCAGTACATAGCACCTTATTCAGGTACGGCACTTGCAGAGTACTTCATGTATCAGGGCAAGGATGTGCTTATCGTATATGATGACCTTTCAAAACATGCTGTTGCATATCGTGCAATATCACTTCTTCTTGAAAGATCACCGGGACGTGAGGCATATCCGGGAGACGTATTCTATCTCCACTCAAGACTTCTTGAGCGTTCAAGCCGTCTTACGGCTGAGGCAGGCGGCGGTTCAATAACTGCACTTCCTATAATAGAGACACAGGCAGGCGATGTATCAGCATACATTCCTACAAATGTTATTTCTATTACAGATGGACAGATATTCCTTGAAAGTGAGCTTTTCTTCGCAGGTCAGCGTCCTGCCGTTAATGTAGGTCTTTCAGTATCACGAGTTGGTGGTGCAGCACAGACTAAGGCGATGAAGAAGGCATCAGGAAGTATCCGTATCGACCTTGCACAGTACAGAGAGATGGAAGTCTTCACACAGTTCTCATCAGATCTTGATGAGAATACCAAGAAGCAGCTTGCACATGGTAAAGCACTTATGGAGCTGTTAAAGCAGCCGCTTGGACATCCTATGAGCATGGCAGATCAGGTAATTACACTTGTTGCAGCTAACGCACATATCTTCAGTGATATGGATGCATCAGAAGTAAAGCCTTTCCAGGGCGCTATGCTTAAGGAATTCAATCTTAATCATTCAGATATAGTTACGGAGCTTGAGACAAAGAAAACACTTTCAGATGACCTGAAGGATTCAATTGTCAAGGCTGCAGGAGAGATTAAGGCAGGCTGGAAGCCGGAAGAGGCAGTTGAAGAGAATATCTAGTTGATTCGGAGTGTGTGCTATGGCTAATGCAAAGGAAATTCAAAATAGAATAAGAAGCATTCAGGACACAATGAAGATCACAAGAGCCATGTATATGATGTCTTCAATGAAACTTCGTAAGGCAAAGCAGCAGCTTGAGAATACGGAACCATACTTCTTCGGACTGCAGGATCAGATATCAAGCATTCTGTATCATTTTCCTGATATGGAGCACATATATTTTGATAACCGCAGTTCCGATAATGCAGAGACCGTCAAGAAAAAAGCGTATATCGTACTCACCGGTGATAAAGGAATGGCAGGTGCGTATAATCACAATGTCATAAAGGAAGCACAGAGTCTCTGTGACAATTCTGATAACTATACGCTTTTTGTTGTCGGAGAGATTGGGAGACAGTATTTCTTAGGTCAGGGTTATCCTGTAAAGGAAGACTTCCGGTTCACGGCAACTAACCCTTCAATGCACAGGGCACGTGTTATAACGGAGCTTATAGTAGATCTGTATAACCGTGAACAGCTTGATGAAGTGTATGTCATCTATACCAAGATGGCTAACAGCATCAAAGAAGAGGTTGAGGTCAGACAGCTTCTTCCGCTTAAGACACATCAGTTTATTAAGCAGGAGATGCTTGAAAAGCAGAAAGAAAGTTTCAGCAAAGATGACAATGGTTATGACGATAACGAGGAGCACTATGACAATGACGGTAATTTTCTTATATATCCGTCACCTAAGAAGGTCCTTAAAAAGATTGTTTATAACTATGTTACAGGATTCATATATGGTGCATTGGTTGAGGCTTCAGCCAGTGAAGAGAATGCCAGAATGATGGCGATGCAGTCCGCCACAGATAATGCCGAGGAGATGCTTAAG
>CAMBEF010000159.1 GCA_945865495.1 uncultured Bacteroides sp.
GATTGCAATGATCGAAGTCGGTGGAACAGTAGGTGATATCGAAAGCCAGCCTTTCCTCGAAGCTATCAGACAGTTCCAGCATGAAGTAGGCCGTGAGAATGCAATTCTCATCCACGTTACCCTTATACCTTACCTTCGTGCTTCAGGTGAGATGAAGACCAAGCCTACACAGGCAAGTGTTAAGGAACTTCAGGGAATGGGTATCCAGCCGGATATCATCGTATGCCGTTCAGAACATCCGCTTGATAAGGGACTCAAGGACAAGATTGCTCTGTTCTGTAACGTTCCAAGTTCACACGTTCTTCAGAACCTTGACGTAGATATTTTATATGAAGCTCCTCTTGCAATGGAAGAAGAGCATCTTGCACAGGTTGCATGTGAATGCCTCAATCTTGAGTGTCCTGAACCGGATCTTAAGGAATGGCGTGAGATGTGCACTGCATGGAAGAATCCTAAGACAAGCGTAAGTATTGCACTTGTCGGTAAGTATACACAGCTGCACGATGCATATATAAGTGTTGTCGAGGCTCTTAAGCATGGCGGTGTTGCCAACTATGCTTCTGTTGATATCAGATGGGTTGATTCAGAGCTTCTTACTAAGGAGAATGCCGATGAGCTTCTTGGCGGAGTATCAGGAATTATCGTTCCCGGTGGATTCGGCGACAGAGGTATTGAAGGTATGGTTCTTGCAGCACAGTATGCAAGAGAGAATAAGATTCCTTACTTTGGAATCTGCCTCGGTATGCAGATTGCCCTTATAGAATTTGCACGTAATGTTCTCGGATATACAGATGCACACAGCGTTGAGCTTTCACCTGAGACAACTCATCCTGTAATTCATCTTATGCCTGATCAGGAGGGAATTGATGACATTGGCGGAACACTCCGTCTTGGTTCATATCCATGTGTTCTTAATACTGACAGCATCGCATATAAGATGTACGGCACAGAGACAATTCATGAGAGACACCGTCACCGTTACGAAGTTAACAATGACTACCGCAAGGCATTTACAGATAACGGCATAATGCTTTCAGGTATCTCACCTGACGGAAGAATCGTTGAGATGATTGAGAATGTTGACCATCCTTGGTTCATCGGTACTCAGGCACATCCTGAACTCAAGTCACGTCCTAACCGTCCACATCCTCTCTTCAAGGGCTTCATCAAGGCTGCTCTTGATTATCAGGAAAATAACTAAACTAATACACATCATAAGCTGTTACATAAAGCTGTCGTCCATCGTCGTTCCTGCTTTGTGTAACAGCTTATTTTGAATAAGAATGGAGTATTTATGAGTTTTATAGAGGTAAGGGATATTCACAAAAGTTACCGCAGACGCGAAGTTCTTCGCGGTGCATCATTTTACGCAGAACATGGTGAGTGCATAGGCATCGTAGGTGCTAACGGATGCGGCAAATCTACTCTTCTTGGTATTCTGTCCGGCTCTTCCAAAGCTGAATCAGGCCATATTTTCTATGATAACCATGATGCAACGAAAGAACGTGGCACATTCCTGCGCTACACAGGGTTTGTACCGCAGGACAATCCTCTGTTAAGCCATCTGAGTGTCTATGATAATCTCCGCTTCTGGTACTGTGAGACAGGCCGCCGCATTGATGACGACATGGCAGGCGGAATACTCTCCCGGTTCGGTCTTGATGCATACCGCAGCTATGATGTCAGCAAGCTGTCCGGCGGCATGAAAAAGCGGCTTTCAATTGCCTGTGCCATCGCCCGTGACCCTCAGGTACTTATTCTTGACGAACCCGGTGCATCTCTTGACATCGTATGTAAGGAAGATATCAAGAATTATCTCCGTTCTTACGTCAACACAGGTAATACAGTCATAATAGCAAGCCATGAGACCGGTGAACTGGAACTGTGTGACAGGATATATCTTATGGCAGGCGGCCGCCTTACCGAACTCGAATTCTTAAGGCGTTCCGTACGCAGCAGCGCAGACATTGCAGACACCCTGATCAGGTATATCCGCATTCCGGAGGTTCGTCAATGAATATACAGCTCAATAAAATACTGCTTTTCTTCTCTTTACAGATTAAAGCTGCTTTCAGAATGATTCCCGTTATACTTGTCACAACCGCCTGCTTTGCTTCAATTACAGGGCTTGCTGCATTTGCCGGCACAAAGCTTCTGTATAGCGGCAGCCACAAAGAACCACTTAACGTTGCGCTTGTGCTTCCTGAAGACAGCGACAGATACACGCGCGCAGCATTTTCATTCATAAATGAGATTGATACAGTAAAAAGTCAGTGCTCCTTCACGGAAATGTCTGAGGATGACGCCTTTAATAATATGCGCGATGGTTCGGTGGATGCCATTATACTTGTTCCGGGACAATTCATAGAACATATTATGAACGGAACCAACACCCCCGCACAGGTAATCCTTCCAAAAAGCGGTTCCACATCATCTTCTCCACTGTTTCGAGAACTTGTGAACGCCGGCGTAGGTGACCTGGCAATCGCGCAGGCCGGCATATACGCTGTAGATGACTATTGCGGCAGATACGGCCTTAAGGATGAGATTGCCGCTGCCGAACTGTATCTTAATGACAAATACCTCTCGCATGCGCTTGACCGCTCTGTGTATTTCAGCAAAGAAACCATATCATCAACAGGCAGCCTGACACTTATACAGTTCTATTTCTGTACGGGTGCCGTATTGCTTATAATGCTGTCATCAATATCCTGTATCAGTCTTCTTCGCAGCGAGAACTCCTGTACACAGGCTGCAATAAAGCGTAACGGAGTACCTTACATCATTTCATCCGCATGCAGATTTTCAGCTGTCAGTGCAGCTTATCTTATTCTGATTCTTATAATTGCCGGAATTGCTATTACCGCAGCGGAATTATCACCGCAGGTACGTTACACATTACAGGACGTATTTACCGCATTCGGCCCGTCATCCGTGCTTATGCTGGCATTTGCATTACCTGCTATATTCTCATTATCGCAGATGCTGCTTTCGCTGTCAGATAACACAGGTGCCGGTATAATACTTTTATTTATAATGACTGTGCTGATGGTATTTCTTGCAGGAGGATTGGTTCCAAAGGCTTTCCTGCCTTCAGTTCTCCAAAAATCGGCTGTATTGGTGCCTGCAACTTATATTATAGGTGCATTCAGAGGCGTTCTATGCAATAATATTGACTTGAGCTGCATAACCGGATGTCTGGCAGTCTGCATTCTGTCAGCATGCATAGCAACACTTGCGCACAAACTTGATATGCCTTGAAAAATGGGCAGGAATGGGGATTACTATGAGAGCATATTTTATAAGATTTTTTCTTCTTCTTAAAAGACAGCTTAATTACAGGCTTATGACCATATTTTTAATTGCCATGCCTGTCTGCGTATACATAATCTCTTCGGTTCCACAGCTTAACGAAAGCGAACCTGTGCGAATCGGTATGCTTGCAGCCGGCAATGACATTCTTGCACAGCAGACCATGCAGCATCTTATTGAGTCTTCCGACAGCACAACAATGGAATATTATGAGGCATCATCTGCCGACGAGCTTAATAATGATATTATAAGCGGCAGAACAGACTGCGGATACATCTTTCCCGACAATCTCTCAGCATGCATATCAGGCGGTAAATATTCCGGTTGTATAAAGCTTGTAAGCTCTCCTTCATCCATGATGGCATCACTGTCCAGCGAAATGGTATTTCACTCAATGTTCGGCATATTCGGTCAATCAATTGCAGCCGACTATGCCTCGTCACTGGCCGGCACTGACAGCACCGCCTCACATATTGCAAAAGATTATGTAAATGAACGCTTTGACTACTATCTTAATGGCCCTGCCACCTTTCATGTGGAATTCAGACTTCTTGATGTCTCCGGTAAAACCCAGTCCGGCACATATGGCACATCAGTCCCACATTCTGCTGAATATCAGGCAGATACACAGCTTTTTCCGCTTCGCGGCATACTCGCAATACTTATCACAATAGCTGCAATGTTTGGATGTTCGCAATATATCACAGATAAAGAAAGCGGTGTATTCTTAGCCATGCAGGGACGAATGACCATCCTCGGACGACTTGTATACACCGCTATCCCGACAATACTGTTCGCATTGTCATCTCTGTTATCATTAATGCTGTCCGGCTCACATTCCGGATTATCAGAAGAACTGTCTTCGATAACTGTATTTGCGGCTATATGCATATTATTTGCCTTCGCATTATCGCTATGCATACGCAAAAGCCGCATCATGATGAGTATTATCCCTCTGTATGCTATCCTGTGCCTTGTATGCTGCCCTGTTTTCATCGACCTGGGCTCATACCTTCCGCCTGTCAGTGTTCTTCAGAAATTACTAATTCCGTATTATTACATCAGTGTGCTATAGAATGCCTTAAGTTCTGCAAGATCTGCTCCGCTGTAATCTTCCACTGTTCCTGCATCTGCATTGGCAGCAAGTGATGAATCTATAGGAAGTTTAGCAATATTGCTTATTCCGTATTGTGCCGCAATCTCTTCTATGTGGCTCTTACCGAATATCTCATGACGGCTCTTGCAGTCAGGACATTCAAAATATGACATATTCTCTACTATTCCAAGTATAGGGACATTCATTGTTGAAGCCATATTAACCGCCTTCTCCACTATCATGCCGACGAGTTCCTGAGGAGTTGTGACTATTACAATTCCATCCACAGGTATTGACTGGAATACCGTAAGCGGCACATCTCCTGTTCCCGGAGGCATATCCACAAGCATAACATCAACATCTTTCCACATAACATCTGTCCAGAACTGCTCAACACATCCTGCTATTACAGGTCCTCTCCATATTACCGGATCCGTCTCATTGGCAAGCAGGAGATTGGTCGACATAATCTGTATTCCTGTCTTAGAACTAACCGGCATAAGTACAACTCCATCACTTGATGCCTTACTCTTAATTCCAAACGCTCTTGGAATTGAAGGGCCTGTTATATCTGCATCAAGTATTGCCGTACGTGCTCCTGACTGCTGTGCCGCAACGGCAAGCAGTGATGTTATCATTGACTTACCGACTCCGCCTTTACCGCTGACAACTCCTATTACTTTCTTAACGCTGCTGCCCTCATGAAGGCTCTTACGAAAATCCGTTTTCTCGCTGCAATTCTCACTACAGCTTCCACAGTTATGACTGCATGCTTCACTCATTGTAATACCTCGCTTATATATATTCAGACTTACGTTTGTGTCAAAGGCCTCATAAAATTGGACGTTCGAC
>CAMBEF010000160.1 GCA_945865495.1 uncultured Bacteroides sp.
GGATTATACATACACATGCACCGCAAGAGAGTGGCCAGAGTATACTGTATATAAGACCGAATACATGATTCGGAGGAAGTACTGAGAGTACTCTGTCTGAACTTGAGCAGGCAATCTTTGATGATACAAGTGAAGTGCTGAAATTAAGATTGGCTGATGTAAGAACAACTGCTTTGGCTAACTCGCTTGTTCCTGATGTGAAGAACAGTATATTACCTTCGCTTACAGAGGCATCAAAATCGGATTCATCGCAATTCTCTTCATCATGTGATACATTCTCAATTGTTAAGCCGTCAGAATCTGCAAGTATATACTGCATAGTGTATGAAAGTATATAGTCTGGTCTGACTTTGTCAAGAAGAATGTGTCTCTCGGCACTTGCAAGGAAGGAATCAAGAAGCACAACATCTTTGCCTGCCATTATTGCTCCGAAAAAATTGACAATCCAGCGGTACGATGCGGGTCCTATGAGAGCTATCCGCTTCTTGTCAAATTGTCTGAAATAGATTGCTTTTTTGCAGCAGTCCCTGAAAAGTCCGGCATAAGTGATTGCATATGTATCATACAGGATGGCTGTGCTGTCCGGGTATGATTCAGCACTTTTCTTAAGCAGACTGTAAAATGTATTCTCTGACATAATATTGAATCTCCAAACGTTCTTAATTACTATTGCATATAATAGCAGAAAAAGTTGCAAAATACAAATATATTTGTGCTTGTATTTTTTGTGTATTTATATTAGAATACATAGTGAGTTTAAGAGAAGGAACGTGATAGATATGTTAGATAACAATACCAGATTTTTTAAGACACAGCCTGACAAGACTATTTCTGTCGAGGAGATTCTTGAGCAGGTATATCTTGCACTTAAGGAGAAGGGATATAATCCGGTTAATCAGATTGTCGGATATATTATGTCAGGCGACCCGACATACATAACAAGTCATAATAACGCAAGAAGCCTTATTATGAAGGTTGAGAGAGATGAACTTGTGGAAGAAGTTATCCGTTATTTTATAGAAGGTAAGGGATTATAATTACACATGCGTATTCTTGGACTTGATTATGGAACTAAGACAGTCGGTGTAGCGGTTACGGATCCTTTGGGGATAACGGTACAGCCGCTTGAGACGATTACAAGAGATTCGGACGGTAAGATACGTCCTACACTTCGAAGAATAGAAGAGATTATTAAAGAACTGGATGTAGAGCAGATTGTTCTTGGACTACCGCTTAACATGGATGGCACGGAAGGCGAACGTGCAGCGTGCTCGAGGGAGTTTGGCGATATGCTTGAGAGAAGGACAGGGCTTCAGGTTGTTATGACTGATGAGAGACTTACAACTGTAGAGGCAGAAGAGATACTGGGAACATGCGAAGTTGCAAGAAAAGATTATAAGAAGTATGTTGACAGTGTTGCGGCTGTTCTTATTTTGGAAGATTATGTGAGGAATTGTTGTTAATGGAGAAGATTACGTGCTTGACCGACAATAATGAGCCGGTTGTTTTTTTTGTATTGGAACAAACCAGAATTAACGGTAAGAATTATCTGTTGGTTACAGATGTTGAAGATGAGAATGTGGATGCAGATGCATACATACTTAAGGATGAATCACAGGATTCTGATTCTGAGGCATCTTATGTCATCGTAGACGATGATGATGAACTCGAATATGTTTCTCAGATATTTGCAGAGCTTCTGGATGATGTGGATATAGAGAAGTAGATTTAATAATATTATATTGCTGCCGCTGCGTATGTAATGTCATAGGCAGGTTTTTTCTTTATGCGTTATATGGCAGGCAGTACAGAAAGGAAACGGTATTTATTTTGAAAAAAGAAAAAGATGGAACTGTTAAAGTAATCCCATTGGGAGGTCTTGAGCAGATTGGAATGAACATGACTGCCTTTGAATCCGAAGACAGTATTATTGTCGTGGATTGCGGACTTGCATTTCCTGATGATGACATGCTTGGTATTGATCTTGTAATACCTGATGTATCGTATCTTAAGGAGAATATCAGCAAGGTAAAGGGATTTGTTATCACACACGGACATGAGGACCATATTGGTGCGCTCCCATACGTACTCAAGGATGTTAATGTGCCTGTATATGCTACTAAGCTTACAACTGCAATCATTGAATCGAAGTTAAAAGAGCACAATATGCTCCATGAGACAAAGCGCAAGGTTGTTAAGTACGGACAGTCTATTAACCTTGGATGCTTCAGAATCGAATTCATCAGGACTAATCACAGTATTGCTGATGCCTCGGCACTTGCAATATATACACCTGCCGGAGTAATAGTACACACAGGTGACTTCAAAGTCGATTATACACCTGTATTCGGAGATCCTATAGATCTTCAGAGATTTGGTGAGATAGGAAAGAAGGGTGTCCTTGCACTTATGTGCGACAGTACGAATGTCTTAAGACCCGGATTCACTATGTCAGAGAGAACAGTCGGCAAGACATTTGATAATATTTTTAATGACAATAAGCAGAGCAGACTTATTATTGCTACATTTGCATCTAATGTTGACCGAGTACAGCAGATAATTGACTGTGCCATCAAGTACGGACGCAAGGTGTGTGTTGAGGGACGAAGCATGGTTAACATTATTAATGTTGCAAGTGAGCTCGGATACCTTGATATACCTGACGGAACACTTATTGAGACTGAGCAGATGAAGAATTACGCTAATGAGCAGATTGTTCTTATAACAACCGGAAGCCAGGGTGAGTCTATGGCAGCTCTTTCAAGAATGGCAGCGAACCTTCACCGTAAGGTAACGATTGAACCGGGTGATACTGTTATATTCAGTTCTACACCTATTCCGGGCAACGAGAAGTCTGTTGCAAGAGTAATCAATGAGCTCGGAATGAAGGGAGCCAAGGTTATCTTCCAGGATACACATGTATCAGGACATGCATGTGAGGAAGAGATTAAGCTGATATATTCACTTGTAAAGCCTAAGTATGCAGTTCCCGTACATGGTGAGTACAGACATCTTATGGCTCAGAAGGAGCTTGCTGAAGGCTTGGGAATTGACAAGGATGATATATTTGTACTTCACTCAGGTGATGTGCTTGAGATGAGTCAGGAGAAGGCAGAGGTAGTTGATAAGGTACAGACAGGAGCTGTACTTGTTGACGGACTTGGTGTCGGAGATGTAGGTAATATTGTCTTAAGAGACAGACAGAATCTTGCTGAGAACGGAATTATCGTTGTCGTACTTACGCTTGAGAAGTACAGCAACCAGCTCCTTGCAGGTCCTGATATTGTTTCAAGAGGATTTGTATATGTAAGAGAGTCAGAGGGCCTTATGGAAGAAGCCAGGGCTGTTATTGAGCAGGCTGTACTTGACTGCCTCGACCGTAACGTAACTGACTGGGGTAAGATTAAGGGCACAATTAAGGATACATTAAGTGATTTTCTCTGGAAGAAGATGAAGAGAAATCCTGTAATACTTCCAATCATTATGGAGGTTGATGATTAAGGGGGCATTGGCATGAGTGAGGTTGAGAGGCTTACAGATGAACTGTGCAGGGCTATAAGGACAAGCAGGGAGTATGCAGAATACAAAGAAGCATATAAGATACTTGAACAGTATCCCGGTCTTTTGAGAGAGACTAATGAACTCCGCAGACAGAATTTTGAACTTCAGAATTCGGAGGATTCAGACGGAATGTTTGACCGTGTTGAGACGTTCCGTAAGAATTATGCTGAGTTAAGAAAGCATCAGGAAGTAAGTGATTTTCTTCAGGCGGAGCTTTGTCTTGCCAGGATGGTGCAGTCTATAGGTAATGCAGTTACCGGATGCCTTGATATGAATGTGGATTTTCTTGATTGAGTTAATTAATTTTTGAATGGTGGTTTGAATGGAAGATAAGAATGTCAGATTTGGAATTGGCGTTATAGTGAACATTATAGTAGTAATAATAGCTGTTGTGCTTATATATTTTATAGGTGCAAAAGGATTTGCATTTGGCGCAAAGGTATTTGATGAACAGGCTGTTGATACCGAGGAGAATGCAAGACAGGTAGAGGTGACTATTCCGGTTAATATAACAGACTCCAGACTTACGGATATCCTGTATGACAAAGGACTTATCGAAGACAAGCTTATATTCAAGGCACAGCTTGCGCTATCTGAATACAAAGGCAAGTGCAAAGCAGGAACATACACAGTTGATACATCCATGAAGCCTACGCAGATACTTGCGGTACTCTGTGGCGGCAGTACGGATGCAGAAGGTACTGATGGTGGTACACAATGATAGTTAATGAAAGAATAGTATCATATATTAATTCTCTTAATGCAGATAACGAAGGAGTGCTTGCTGAGATTGAGAATGAGGCAAAGGCGGCAGGCGTTCCGGTTATACGCAAAGAGATGGAGAATTTCCTCAAAGTAATGCTTGCGGTCAAAAAGCCCGCAGGCATTCTTGAGGTAGGGGCAGCGGTCGGATATTCATCAATACTTATGAGTATGAATGTGGACAGTGACTGCCATATAACAACAATAGAGAACTATGATATCCGCATAGAGCAGGCAAGACGCAATATTGCAAGAGCCGGTAAAGAAGGTCAGATAACGCTTCTTGAGGGCGACGCAATGAACATACTAAAAGATCTGCCTTCACAGGAGTATGACTTTGTCTTTATGGATGCAGCCAAAGCTCAGTATATTAATTTTCTGCCCGAAGTGTTAAGGATAATGAAGCCGTCAGCATTGCTGATATCGGATAATGTACTGCAGGAAGGCAGCATAGCTGAGTCAAGATATGCGGTTACAAGACGTGACAGAACAATTCATGCAAGGATGCGTGAGTATATGTATGAACTTACGCATATGAACGAACTGATAACATCGATAGTTCCTATCGGAGATGGAATTACAATGTCTGTAAAAAGAATGGAGGATAATAATGCCTGATCATATTCACAATGGCCGTAATATAGAACTTCTTATACCGGCAAGCAGCCTTGAAGTACTCAAGGTTGCAGTCATGTTCGGCGCTGACGCTGTCTATATCGGAGGTGAAGCTTTCGGTCTCAGAGCAAAAGCAAAGAACTTTTCACTTGAAGAGATGAAGGAGGGCGTGGAATTCGCACATGCGCATGATGTAAAGGTCTATGTCACTGCCAATATTCTCGCCCATAACAAAGACCTTGATGGTGCAAGGGACTATTTTGAAGAACTTAAGCAGGTCGGTCTG
>CAMBEF010000161.1 GCA_945865495.1 uncultured Bacteroides sp.
AATAATCGCAAGAAACAGATTATAATCGCCCTTAGGCTCTTCCTGTCTTGCACTCATAACAAGCCTTGAATAGTTGGCCCCGGAGCCAAATGATGAAGCCATTATTGATACAACCGATTCAATTGACAGTATAACGCCGAATGCTGCCGCACCCATCTGCTTTGTGAGAAGGGGATTAACAAGAAGCTGGATTGTTCCGTTAAGGGCAACCAGTGCGATTATACTGTACATCATATCCCCTGCAAATGCTTTTAGAATATTCTTTTTCATAACACAATCATTCCATTATAGTAAAATATTCACTCGTCACGTCATAATGCTCCGCAACTCTCTTATCTTCCGGCGGAAGCTCCATATAGTTGCCGAACATTGTCCTGAGTACATTGTCATACCCTAACGGCGCATCGAATTCATAGTCATCAAACGTAAGCTTTACCGCACTGTCAAACCATGATCTGTCATATATAAAATGTATCTGGTCGAACGGATAATATGCTGAGAAAAGCTTATCATAGCCTTTGCCGTTATCACTCATCGCAATCTTTGTAAAACGCTTCTCTATTGAGCTCTGCTTAAAAAGCTTTCCTACATGTGACATAATCGCAACAATTACGCGCTGCGCTGCTGAATACTCACTGTAATCAATCTTATATCTGTGAGCCCATGAAAGCATATATAAAAACTGAAGCCTTAACACCTTCCACTTCTGTGCAAGCGGTGACGGACTTATCTCATCAAGCACAAATATATCAAGAAGCATATGGTTCTGCTTACCGTTATAGAACTTCATCTCATCATTATCCGGCTTGATTGTACTCTTAGTGAAAGCAACATGCGGAATAAAATCAAAGAAATGATTTTCACCGTAATCCTCAGGGAACACAAGCTCATATCCCTCAGCAAGCTCTCCCGCCTTACATGCATCTATGAACTTCTCATAATCCGCACGTTTCATTGTTATATCAACATCGTCATCCCATGGAATATTACCCTTATGCCTTACAGCACCGATAAGAGTTCCGCTGTCCATATAATATGCTATGTCATGCTTTTTGCAGATTCTGTCAACCTCAGCCAGCAGCAGGTCATTATAGTAGTGAACATCATCTATTGTGTACATCTTTATTCTCCTTCGCCATCTCCTCTTCCTGAGGTGTTCCAATGTCAAAATTAAGTCTCTCTTCTTCTATTACAAGCGGCCTGTTCATTACACGCTGGTTGATACTGAGTATATATTCTCCCATAAGTCCAAGGAATATGAGTATCAGCGAACCGAATATGCACACAAGAATTACAAGCGGTGCCATTCCTGCCGAGAATCTGTTCCAGTACAGGAGCTTAAGTACAAGATATACGATTGCAATAATAACACTTATCACTGCCGTAATTGCCCCGATAAATGTTGCAAGTCTCAGTCCAATCTTGGTATATGACGTAAAGCTCAGCATCGCCGCATCATAAAGCGTATAAAAATTATTATGTGTCTTGCCGGCACGTCTCTGAGGCTGCTCATACTCTATCTCAGTGCGCTTGTAGCCAAGCTCTCCTACGATTCCCCTGATAAACGGAATAGGGTCCTTCAGATCACGGAGTACCTGCACAAATGACCTGTCATACAGTCCGAAGCCGGTAAACTGCTCAATCTGCTCTGTCGAAGACATTTTCTTGATTGTTCTGTAATATACTGAGCGCAGCCAGTACATAACGGGATTTTCCTTGCTTCTCGTCTTGACCGCACATACAATCTTATAGCCTTCCTCCCACTTCTGTACAAGCTTCGGTATCATCTCTATAGGATCCTGAAAGTCTGCACATACAGGTATCGTGCAGTCACCTGTTGTCTGAAGGATTCCATAATAAGGAGAATTAAACTGTCCGAAATTCTTGGCATTAAATATTGCCTTAATCTTTGGATTGCCATCACAGAGTCTTCTAAGTCTCACCCTTGTTGTATCCGAAGAATCATTATCAATAAATACTATCTCATAGTCATACTGCGGAAGATCTTTTGCAAACATCTCAATAATTGCCTTAGAAAGCGGCTCTACATTCTCTTCCTCGTTGTAGCAAGGAACCATTATGCTAATTTTTTTCATTGATTTTCTCACTTTTTAAATAGTTTATGGTATCTTTTATTCCGTCTGCAAACGCAGTTGACGGTTCAAACCCTGTATCATCATGCAGGTCACTTATATCCGCACACAGGTAAAACACCTGCTTTGGTGCATAATCCACAGCTCCAAAATTAATCTGTGCATCCGGATTAACCGCGTCCCTGATATCTTCAATGTATTCTCTCAGCGGTCTTGTCTTTCCGCTTCCTATACAGTATATCTTACCATCATGGCCGCTCTGACCGAGAAGCATCAGTGCGCGCCCTGCATCGTCCGAATACAGATAATCCCATTCCTGCTCACCCTTCGTACAATCAGGCGTCCTTCCGTCAAGCAATGCGGATATTGTGCTCATTACCATAGTCTTCTCACCGTCATATGGTCCGTATATGCTTAATATTCTCGTCCATACATGACGTATGCCGTACTGCGAACATGCAATTCTTGTCATCTGGCCTGCGCATAACTTGGCTATCCCGTAGCCATTCTCCGGAAATGCCGGCACCTGTGCATTAAGCTTTCCCTCAAACCTTCCGTATTCTGCCTGCGAGCCTGTTCCTATCCAGCCCTCACACCCGCATTCATTGGCGGCATCCACCGCATCAAGTGAATATTTCACATTGAGATTCTGTCCGTGCATATTATTGCGGCTGTTACCGAATGTTCCGTCCCAGCCGAGGTGATAGAACACAAGTCCGTCCATGCGTTCATCCGCACTTCCCGTCATAAAGCCGGCCTGTTCAAGGCGGTCTTTTAGCTTATTAAGCTCATCAAGCCCGCATTCCACCTTCGTAACCAGCGGATTATCTTTGATTCTTGCCGCCCTTGCCGAACCCGGTCTTACAACTGCTGCCACACGTATTCCGTGAGATATTAAATTGTTTATCAATGCCATTCCCACCGCACCCGTAGGTCCGGTAACTATGGCGCTTTGCATCCCCTGCATATTCTGTGCTCCTGCCGTATCACGATAATGTCAAGCTAAAGTTAAGTTAACATCATGATAAAGGTTCTATTATCATATTCTGATGGAATTCATCCCTGTCAAGGAATGGTGCCAGATCCTCCAGCGGAGGTGATACAAGCGTTCCATCCTCAAGTCTCTTTGTTGCCGACTTAGGTTCAAAGTTCTGTTCCTTTGAAACAAATATCTCTACAAATGCAGGTCCGTCAACCGCAAGTGCCTCATCAAGCACTCTGCCAAGATCTGCATTGGAATCGCATGAAAAATACGGATATCCGTAAGCCGGTGCAAGCTTCGACATATCAGGGAAGCTCAGATCCTCACTCTGTGGACCGATTCCGACAAAATTCTTATGGAAAAGATTTGTCTGTGTCTGTCTTATGGAATGATATCCCTCATTATTAATCATGAATATCTTAATCGGCATTCTGTGATGGATTATAGTCTGAAGTTCCTGAATATTCATCTGTATGCTGCCATCACCGCTTATGCAGATAATGTCCTTCTTCGTATCCTCTCCTGCCGGCTCCTGATTCTGTCTTGCCAGACTTCTGCCGTGAAGTGCGGCATTGCCGTGGTGTGCAACGCATGCGCCGATTGCTGCCGGAAGGTCATATCCCATTGAAGCGATTGCAGAATTAATTATAAATCTCTGGTCTTTCTTTATCACATATGCATGACTTCCCACAACGCACGCAGAACCGTTGCCTACTACCGTAACCTGTCCCGGTGCAAGCCTTGAACTTAACTCCTTAATAAATGCATACACATTTGTGTGGTTGGTATCCTCATAATGCTTAGGAAGCACTACCGGATATCTCTTCTTCCAGTCTGCACATCTTGAAAGCCACTCTTCTCCGTTCCAGAATGTCTTTCCCTGTGTTATTCCCCTTGCATCAAGTCTCTCATTAAGCTTTGCAAGAAGATCCTTTGCGTCTGCCCATACAGGCATATCAACATGAAGAGTAGGCTTTCTCATCTCATCACGGTCAACGTCGTTAACTATTACATAAGCCTCTCTTGCCCATGTCTTCCATGTATATCCTACCTGACGGATGCTGAGTCTGTTACCGGATGCAAACACAAGATCACTGTTCTGCACCGCAAAGTTGCCTGCACGGTCTCCCATGATTCCGCCGCGGCCGACATACAGAGGGTGTTCGTCATATATTGCATCTATGCTGTCCCAGCATGTGACAACAGGTATGTTAAGCCTGTCAGTAAGCTTTTTGAATTCTTCATATCCGCCTGATATCCTTATACCGTTACCGGCATAGAATACAGGTCTTTTGGCTGCCGCTATTCTGTCGAGTATCGCATCTGCTGTCTCATCAGTAACCTTCGGTGCGATAGTATATGCATTCTCGCGCTCATATTCAGCCACATCAAAATGTATCAGCTCGTCCGTATCTATTATAGTTCCCTGATAATTAACCGGAATATCTATCCAGCATGGACCCGGACGTCCCGTGTTCGCAAGATACATCGACTTCTCAAGGGCATACGCAATACGCCTTGGATCCTCAATCATCTCACAGTACTTAGTCATTGAAGCAACTGCTTTGGTAATATCAAATTCCTGATCTCCCATCGCACGTATATTAAGGCCTGTGCTTATTGCCGTTGTGTCATAACGCACCTGTCCCGATATGACAAGCATAGGAATCGAATCAAGCCAGCCTCCTACAACTCCCGTAAGCGCATTAGTTCCGCCCGGTCCAGTTGTAACACAGAGAACCGCAATCTTATTATTGATTCTTGCATAGCTCTCCGCTGCTATTGCACATGCCTGCTCATGGTGGTTATACACCATGGTAAGCCCTGCCTGATGTCCAAGTGCATCATTAAGGTGCATGGCACCTCCACCTGTTACAGTGAAGCCATGAGTTATTCCATTGTCAACAAGAAACTGCGATACATAATCAGCAAGCCTTATCTTCATTAATTAGCGCCTCCGTTTACTGCTTCCTTAATTGTCTTTGCCATATAATCAATCATCTCATCAGTCATTCCCGGATATACGCCTACCCAGAATGTGTCATTCATAATTCTATCTGTAACAGAAAGGTCACCCACAATACGGAAGCCTTCTCCCGACATTCTCATAATATCAAAGCATGGATG
>CAMBEF010000162.1 GCA_945865495.1 uncultured Bacteroides sp.
GATTTACAGAGAATGATATATGTTTTCTGTATGGACTTGAACTCCTAAGTGCTGGTTGTGGGTTCGGTCCACGCTGGGAACATTTATTTATAGAAGCGGCAATGGTCGGGGAATCATAGCTGCTTTTTTTGTGGTGGGTGGCAATAATCACTTGAAGAATTATATATTATGGTGTCAGTGCAGGAGGATATACAGATGAATATAAAAAAGGTAGCGGTACTTGGTGCCGGAGCAGTCGGCTCATATGTTATATGGGGACTTTCAAAGCGTGGCGGTATCAGTCTGGGAGTTGTGGCAGAGGGTGAGAGAGCCGAACGTCTGAAGAAGGGCTGTATTATAAATGATGTTACTTATAACCCTGAAGTATGGACACCGCAGGAAGCACAGGGGGCAGATCTGCTGATAGTTTCATTAAAATATGGGGCACTGCCTGATGCGCTTGACAGCATAGCGGCAGTTACAGCAGACAATACAACTGTTATGAGCCTTATGAATGGTGTAGACAGTGAAGAGATAATTGCAGCGAAGATTGGTGCAGAGCATGTAATCGGCTCACTGATTAAGGTGGCTTCGCATAAGGAAGGCAGCGGTTATTATTTTGACCCGGAGACAACAATAGGAATTATATTCGGAGAATTCGAGGAACCATATAATAGTGAGCGTGTTGAGGCGATAGAGAAGCTTTTTGAAAATACGGGAATTAATTATCGTGCGACAGAGAATATCAGAGAAGAGATATGGAGCAAATTCCGTCTTAATGTATGTAATAATCTTCCGCAGGCAATCCTTGGTGCCGGTGTCGGATGCTATGAGGACAGTGTCCATATGCAGGCAATCAGTGAAGGGCTTAGAAAAGAACTTGAGGATGTTGCAAAAGCAAAGGGAATAGACATAGATAAGGCCGGCAGGTCATTAAGCTATGGCAGTGCCGTACCGCCAACTGCGAGATACTCTACATTACAGGATCTTGATGCCGGACGTCATACGGAGATTGATATGTTCTCAGGAGCACTTATGCGGATGGGGCAGGAACTTGGGATACCTGTGCCATATAATGAATTTGCATATCACATGATAAAAGCAATTGAAGAAAAGAATGACGGCAGGTTTGACTACAGTAATCAGGATAAAAGAATGTCATGTTCAAAATAGAAAATAGAAAATAGAAAGCGTGCCTGGCATGAAAAAATCAGAAAAGACAATTGCATATTACCACCTGCCGGGACTGTTTGAATTCTATGAATTGTACAGGATTTTTCTGCCATTGTTTCGGGAACATAGGGAATATTTTTACGAATGGTGTGATATAGGCTCTATATATGGTGCTCCGGCAGACTGTATCTGGGGCGGAGGGCGTGCAGGCTTTGGTGACGGAAGTCCGGAAGATGTGCTTGCACTTATGCAGGAATACGGGATATCGGCGCGTCTTACGTTCAGCAACTCACTTCTTAAGCCGGAGCATCTGGCAGATAAGAGGTGCAATGAGCTGTGCAGGCTGTTTGATACAAGCAGTAATGGCATAATTATACATTCAGAGCTGCTTCTTGAGTATCTCAAAAATAATTACCCCAATCTTTATTATGTATCATCAACAACCAAGGTGATTACGGATTTCGGACAGTTTATTAACGAAACGGACAGGGACGATTTCAGGTATGTTGTACCGGATTTCCGGCTGAATAAGGAGTTCGATAAGTTGTCTGCAATGTCACAGCAGCAAAAGGATAAAGTTGAATTCCTGTGCAATGAATGCTGCTGGTATGGCTGTAATGACAGAAAGAGCTGCTACGAAGCTGTAAGCCGCAAGAATCTCGGCGAAGACTGTCCTGAACATTACTGCACCGCACCTGGCGCAGACAGTGGATACCGATTTTCGAAGGCAATGACTAATCCGGGCTTTATAAGTGCGGATGACATAAAAAATGTCTATCTGCCAATGGGATTTTCTAATTTTAAGATTGAAGGCCGTGGGCTTGGAAGTGCGATAGTTCTTGAATTTCTGCTGTATTATATGACTAAGCCCGAATACCAGATTCACGTAAGAGAAGCAGTATATCTTGATAATATGCTGGATTTGTTCTGACCGGTGCTTGCGCTTACGGATAAAAATGACGAATTCAAGGAGAAATAGGAGAATGTCAAAGGATGAATATTTAATTACAGATGCGCCCCTTAAAGCGCTGACAGTTTTTGCTATGCCTATGATTCTGGGCAGCTTTTTCCAACAGGTATATAATATGGCCGACTCAATTATTGTCGGTCAGTTTGTCGGCTCATCTGCACTTGCGGCTGTCGGAGCATGCGCTGCTCTCACGAATGTATTTATCTGTGTGGCACTGGGTGCCGGCGTAGGTGCCGGAGTGCTTGTGAGCCGCTATTTTGGTGCCAGAGATTATAGTAAAATGAAGACAATTGTATCAACTTCGTTGATAAGCTTCTTAATTTTAAGCATACTTCTTGGAATCTTTGGATTTGTGTTATCACATTCAATGATGAGCTTGTTACAGACACCGGCTGATATACTGGATAAAGCAGTACTGTATCTTAAAGTCTATTTTGCCGGATTCCCGTTCCTGTTTATGTACAATATTCTTTCAACGATGTTTACTTCAATCGGTGAATCAAAGATTCCGTTAGTGCTTCTGATATTTTCTTCTGTATTAAATATATTTATGGATCTCTGGATGGTCGCCGGTCTCGGTCTTGGCGTGTTTGGTGCAGCTCTTGCAACATTGATAGCACAGGGAATCTCCGCAGTGTTTTCACTTTTTATTTTCTTTGGCAGGATGCGCCGGTATAAAAGTCACTTTGACTGGTTTGACAGACATGAGCTGCATTCCATGCTTCAGATTGCGGTACCGTCTGTTCTTCAGCAGTCCACAGTGTCAATCGGCATGATGATAGTACAGGCAGTTGTAAATCCGTTCGGCACGCAGGCACTCGCAGGTTATTCTGCGACGATGAGAGTGGAAAATGTATTTTCCCTTATATTTGTGTCCATTGGCAATGCGGTATCACCTTATGTCTCTCAAAATCTTGGCGCAAAGAAAATTGAACGTATCAAAAAAGGATATCATGCGGCGCTTGTGTTAGATATATGCTTTGCAGTCCTTGCATTCATAGTTATTGAAACACTGCATACTCAGATTTCATCGTTATTTCTGGGCAAAGATGGAACTGCCCTGGCATATCAGGTGTCTGGGGATTATATGAGATGGTTAGGTTACTTTTTCATTTTCATGGGTATCAAGATGGCAACGGATGGAGTCCTTCGCGGGCTTGGAGTTATGCGTCCGTTTCTCATTGCCAATATGGTTAACCTTGCAATCCGCCTGTCAGTTGCCCTGATTTGTGCACCGCGTTTTGGCATTGCGTTTGTCTGGCTTGCGGTTCCGGCCGGATGGCTGGCAAATTTTCTGATTTCCTATGTGGCACTCAGAAAATCGTGGCCGGCTGAAAAAGCAGAATACAGCATCGAATATATGTAATGAGTCCCGTAGCAGATCTTGACAAAATATTTATGTAGCCCTCCGCCCTGATTAATGGTATAGTATGTTTGTTGCAATAATGAATTTACAACCTGAGGTCAGGAGTCATACAGCAATCGGGACAACACAATGACATACTCAGGATAAAAAAACGATAGAAAACAGGAAGCGTGGTTCCTAAAAGGTAACTACGGTTCCTGTTTTGACGAATCATACACGCTGCAGCTATGAAAACTGACCTGAAATCTGATAGTACGGATAATTCGGCCGTAAGCGTGATATACTTGAATATATGAGGCATAAGTATGAAACGAAATTCAGATATAGTAATAGCATGTGTGCTTGCTGCAATGATGGTGCTTGCGCTATCGGCACTGACATTTAACCAGAATGTAATCAGGGATGCTGTTGACAGTGAGAAGCAGTCTGCACAGAGCCAGGCAGAGTGGGAACAGATGCTTGGCGAGGAAGCGGTTCCGGATGAAGAAGAGGAACCATATTTTGATGATGACGGCCAAAGAGAGATAGCGTGCTGGGGAGACAGCATGATTGAAGGCGATGGCGCGGATATTGCATTTATAGAGACACCTGATGGTGTTAAGGATATTAGTTATTATACAGCTCCGTATACACTTCAGGAGATGACTGGCATAAGGACATATAATTTTGGCGTCGGAGGAGCCGCATCGGATGAGATATCAATGCGCGCAGGAGGCCTTGTGCTATATACTGACAGGGATGTGTATATTAACAATAAGAAGGCTACAAGAGTTGCGCTTGTTGACGGCAGCGGCAACAGGATTAATATGTCCGATTATTACGGATATGGCGGCGAAGATAATGATATGCCGGATGCGTTCTATATTAACGGATATCTGTGTACGATAAAGCCGATATGGAATTCAGACGAGGTAAAGCTTAAGCTGTACAAGGACCCGGATACAAAGGGGCGTGAGTATGCATTTATACCAAGAGACAGTGAAGTTACGCCTAAGGCGGCAGCAGACCACAGTCAGGATATAATGATACTTGAGATGGGAAGCAATGGTGGCTGGCAGAGTGATTATGATATACTTATAATGCAGTATCTGTCGATAATCCAGAGGCATAACTGCTCCAAATACATTATTGTCGGAGATACCGATGATCCCGGAACATCGCTTGGAGATATTAATCAGGATGTTGTAAATGATGACGGTTCATATATCGGTACCGGTGAGACAATGTGGGAGACGGCACTTCATGATGCTTTTGGTGACCATTTTATTAATATGCGTGTGTATATGCTTGAAAATGGGCTTGATGACTGTGGATTCACCATGACGGAGCAGGACCGGGAGGACTATGAACGTGGAATTATCTCGAGCCAGCTTAGAAGCGACTGGACGCATTTTAACTCATATGGGTATTATGCCAAGGGCAAGGCACTTTATCTTAAGGGTGTTGAGCTTGGATATTGGGAATAATGGAGCTGATGCAGGCAGTAAATTATAATTTAATTTGACTTTTTTTAAAACGGAAGGAACAGAGTGGAAAAATTAAGTTAGGGAGAGATGGGAGCACATATGCTCCCGCCTCTCCCTGTTTTTTAATAAATACTGTTCTGAATATCAGCCTTGTGAGCATCCCTTCGATGATATTACATCGTAAACAGACCAAACTGTGAAAGCGTATAAGTTATAAGAATGATTATAAGAAGTACCGGAGC